>JAHELX010000127.1:4762-12032 GCA_024643945.1 Anaerolineales bacterium | reverse complement strand
CATAGGCGCGAACTTAAGGGGTTAAGAGAGCACGATTTCATGCTGATCAATAGGATTAACCAGAGGCATCGTGAGACCGAAGGCACGCAACCACTGGCGAGCAAGGGCCCCTTGCTGACGGCGTTTACGCGGTGCATCACACAGATAGCGAGCGAGACGCGGCCAAGCGGCCAGACAACGCGTCAAGGTGAGGGGCCCGCGGATAGCCTGACGCAAGAGGTCGGTCCACAAGCTCATCCAGCGCCAGGGGCTCAGCGGACGGCTGGCATTTTCAAGCCAGCCGGTGGTGTCGGTGGTGACCAGGTGGCCCGTCCACTCCTCCAAGAGCAAAGCGCCCAGCAATTTGCCCAGCAGATAGACTTGCGCCAGCACGGGCTCTTTGGCCCGCAACTGATCCAGATCCAAAATGCTCTTCAGCCGCTTGAACAGCAACTCCACTTGCCAGCGCAGGCGATACAGGGCCAGCACCTGCTCGGCAGGCCACGAGCGGGCCGGCAAGTTGGTCACCAAGAGAATGTAACTGGCTGCATACAAGCTAGCCTGGCTGGGGGTATGCCCTTTCTTGCGACTGGCCCGACGCAAGCGGCGGCGAGCGGCTTCGGCCGCGGCCAGGGGCAGGTGTTGGGCGATCAGGCGGACGGCAAAGCGGCCCAGCGGGGTAGCCACCCACACCAGCGTTTCGCGGGGGTGGGCTACCGTTTCCGCTTTCAACCAGCCCAGCAAGTCAAACTTCTGACCTTCGACTGTCTCCAGGGGCAGATTTTGCCAGTGCATACGCACCACGACATAGGCCAAGCTGACCAGGAAGCTCCCCAATCCTTTCGGATGGGCATATCCCCGGTCAGCGACGTTAATCTCGCCGGCCTGAGCCGGGTGCCGCGTCAGCGTCTCGCCCCCATGGGCGTCGGTGACTTCCACTCCGGTCATGCTAAACGTTTCCAGGTCGAATCTCACATGAAGACGCCAGTCTGTGCCCCGGCTGCCAGGGCGACTGACCGTGCTGGCATCTATCAACCGCAAGCTGACGGGACGCCCCGCCAATTGGCTCTGTCGTTGCTGCAACCAAGTGCCGATGATCCGGCCCAACCATACCAGCGTCTTGCGCAGACGTTTGCGCACTGCCACATCCGACAAATAGCCCAGGCCAATCACCGTCGCCCAGGCTCCCACCAAGCGCAACGACCAATCACATACACTGTACGCCAACACCAGCCGCAACAGGTCCAGCGCCGATTTCACTTCGCGTTTGCGTTGCAATGCTTGCGTCTCTTGAGCCAGCTTGGCTACATCCACCGGAATCCGGGCGCACATTCGCTCCCAGTCATCACCCACCAGGGGGTCGCATGTTTCTATCGCCTTCTGTACTTCGGGCTTGAGGGTTGGGTTAACTATCTCCATCCCTCTATTATGCCACATCTTTTCACCCAGCGCACCCTTAAGTTCGCGCCTATGCCCCTTGCGGGTGCCCAGGGTAGGGGCACCCCTTGCGGGTGCCCCTACAATCCATTTCACTACCGGACACTTTTTGGAAAACTCGGTTATCAGGCCAATTATCGCTATCATGTCATTCTGAGCGATAGCGAAGAATCCCTATGAGGCGACAATAACCCTTAAGTTCGCTGGGTAAAGTCCAACCATGTTACCAAATTTTCCCTTTTGCCAACCAAACACCCCACTTAAACAACGGCTCCAGGGATTCTTCACTTCGCTACGCTGCGTTCAGAATGACATAAAGTGTAGCGACTGCTACCAACGCTGAAAAGTGTCCGGTAGCAAACAATTCATCTTGAACACACCGATATCCAATAGTACCGGAGTCCCGGCCGCAGAAATGGGGTCTTTTTTGTTCGTCCAGGTAGGGTAAGACCTCATAGACAGGGTCATCTGACTCATGCTATAGTAGGAGTACAAACCTTGAGAATGGAAGACGAAGTGTGGCGAAGCCGACAAACCCCCCAGAGACTCATAAAATCCGCGTCTTACTTGTGGCTGCCAACCGCGCTTTCCTGCACGTTACCACGCGCTTTTTGAAACGGTACGATGAACTGACCGTCGTGGGCGCCCTCGACAGCGGCGAGGACGCCCTGGCACAAGTTCAGGAGCTGCGGCCACATGTGGTCGTGTTCGACATGGACATGCCAGGCCAGGCTGGCCTGGAGGCCATCCACTGCCTGCGAACTATGCTGCCCCAGGTGGGCATCATCGCCCTGTCCCTGCTGGATGCCGAGGGCTACCACCAGGCGGTATTGGCCGCTGGCGCAGACGATCTCGTGGCCAAGGTCGCTCTGAGCACGCACCTGCTGCCGGCCATCCGGCGCGCGAAACAGAACGGCCGGTCCGTACCAGACCCCACCTCCAGGATCCATCTTCCAACAGAGCTATGAAAGTGGCGTAAGCAAACCGACAGAGATCCCACAACAGAGACAGTGAGGTTGAGAAGGGCTCATATGCATGATGGTCCAGATCCCAGAGGCTCAGTGTCCGATCACATTCTTCTCGTAGATGATGACGAACTGTTGCTGCGTAGCCTGGCTTTGAACCTGCAACAAGCTGGCTACCGGGTGAGTACTGCGGCCAGCGCCGAGGATGCCCTGGCCCTGGTCCACCTTGACCCACCCGACCTGATCCTGCTGGACGTCGGACTGCGCGGCATGGATGGGCTGGAAGCGCTGCGCCACTTCCGGGCAGAGATCGGAGTGCCGGTAATCCTCCTGACAGCGCACCAGCGCGAGCTGGATGAGGTATTGGGGCTGAAATATGGAGCCGACGACTACATCAGCAAGCCCTTCGACCTGGATGTGCTCTTGGCCCGCATCAAGGCCGTCCTGCGCCGGTTCCGGCGACAGCCAGTCTCTCCCTCCCCAGCAGAACCGGCGCCCCTGGTCGTGGGTGACCTGACGATTGACCCGGCAGCCCACACAGTTAGGGTGGGAGATCGGCTCATAGATCTTCCACCACGCCAATTCGACCTGCTGCACGCCCTGGCATTGGAAGCGGGGCAGGTGCTCTCCGTGGATGAACTCCTGGCCCAGGTGTGGGGCGGAGAGTACCAGGGCGAATCTCAGGTGATCTACGTTCACATCCGCTGGCTGCGAGAGAAACTGGAAAAGAATTCGAATCGCCCACAACGTATTGTCACCGTGCGCGGCGTGGGCTACAAGCTGGAAGCTCAGGAGGCTGCATGATGTTAAGTACATTGCGCCGCCGACTTATCCTCAGCCACGTACTCCCCTTGTTAGTGATCATCCCCTTGATCGGTATTGCCTTGATTCATGTGCTGGAAACGCGCATCCTGCTGCCCGACCTGTCCCAAGAGCTGGCAGGGGACGCGGTGTTGGTGGCCGATGCCCTCAACGACCGGCCCGACATCTGGCATGATCCAGCCCAGGCTCGGGCCATTTTGGTCCAGACCACCGCCAGGTCAGCCACGCGGATGATGCTGCTGGACCCCAGCGGCCACGTGTTAGCCTCCAGTGACCCGGCTGACGCCGAACGCCTGGGCCAACGCCTGGATCTTCCTATCCTGGACAAGGCCTTGAGCGGGGAAGTCAGTGTGCGCACGACCTACAGCCAGCAACTCCAGGCGGAGGTCGTGGACGTATTGGCGCCGGTGGTGGGGCCCGATCAGCAGCTCATGGGTATCGTGCGGTTGAGCCACCCCTTGCTGAACATTCGTGACTGGGTCATGCCGCTGCGCTATTTCATTCTGGCTGTGCTGGCAGTGGGCCTGCTCCTGGGCACGGCCGTGGGCTCGGTCCTGGTCGTGGGCCTGGAACAGCCCCTGCGCTATATCACCCGCGCCATCTACCAGGTGGCCAGCGACCAGCGCTTGACGCCGCTGCCCGAAGAGGGCCCCGAAGAGCTGCGCCTGCTATCGCACGCCGTCAACATCCTGGCGGCGCGCCGGCGCGAGGTGGAGAAGGCCAGCCGCCAGTTGCTGGCCAACCTGGTGCACGAACTGGGCCGCCCGCTGGGAGCCTTCCACTCGGCCCTCCAGGCCCTGCAACACGGAGCCATCGAGGACGCAGAGCTGCGGGAGGAGTTGCTGGCCGGCATGGCAGCCGAGGTGGGACGCTTACAGCGTCTCCTGGAAGACATGGCCCACCTCCATCAGCGCGTGGTGGGCAAGCTCGACCTGGATCGCCAACCCACCCTTCTTAACGAGTGGTTGTCGCACATACTGAGTCCCTGGCGAGAAGCTGCAAAAGCGAAGAGGCTGCAGTGGGAGGTGGCAGTACCGGCCGATTTACCCACGTTGGAAGTGGATCCCGACCGGTTGGGCCAGGCCCTGGGGAACCTGCTCAGCAACGCCATCAAGTACACCCCCGCCGGAGGCACGGTTTCCGTCAGCGGCGGCACGACCGAGGACATGGTTTGGGTTGGGGTAAGCGACACCGGCCAGGGTATCCCCCTCGAGGATCAAGAGCGCATCTTCACCCCCTTCTACCGCGTGCACCGGCCGGATGACCCGAATCAGGGCACGGGCCTGGGTTTGAGCATCGCCCGTGACCTGGTCGTCGCCCACGATGGCCGGCTGGAAGTAGAAAGCGCCCCGGGCCAGGGCAGCCACTTCACGCTCTGGATCCCATTGGCGCACACGCTCGCCAACTATCGAGATAAGCAACAACGCTCAACTCCCAGTCCGGCGCCGGCCGAGGTTAACCTGCGCGGCAGACGAAAGCGCAGACCTCGGGCTGTGCCCGAGGTAAATTCGACCTCTGAGAGTTCGTCGTCAAGCGCGGCCTGCTCTTCAACCCTGGCCCCCCTTTGAATCCGACATAGTGCAAGTGCGCCTTAGGGGTTTACGATGAACGACAGCGTCAACTTCATTCGTGCCAATCACATTGATTCATTCCAGAAGCTACGCTTTTTGATTTTCCTCTGCCGGCACTCCGAATCGAGTTGGAGCATCCAACAAATAGCCGAGCAGTTGTGTCTTGGAGATATACCCTTGCTGGAAGATATCATAGCCGACATGCGAGCGGCAGGCCTGGTAGACTGCGCTGGGGGTCGCTGCTCATTACGCAAGGGACGGCAGGTTAGATCGCGGCTTCGACGTTTAGCCAGGGTGTGTGAAGATCCCCAGGCGCGCCAGCAGATTCTCACTTATGTGAGGCGGAGCGCGTCCTAGTGCCCGCTCAAAGTAATCCTGATGAGTCAGGCTCAGCCCCCATAGGTGCGGTCTTTGTCTCATCATAACTAGTCTGACAGGGTACTGGCCAGGTCAAGCATTACGGGCAGAATGCCGATAGGGTGCCCTGGGGCACCCTATTTTCATATGGGTGCATTCAATTTCGGTTGTAGGGGCAGGCCTTTCGCCTGCCCTGGGCACCCGCAAGGGGTGCCCCTACAACCGAAATTGAATGCACCCTTTTCGTATTCTGTAGCCGTATTTCGCAGGACAAGCTGTTAGCTTGTGCAAGATAGGACAATCTGACAGATTGTCCTACTTTTTTGTGTGGCACAGTACCATCATGAGAATCACTGGCTGATAGGTGTGCCTTACCAGAAGGCACATCTTAAGATTCTCTTAAGCTTAACTTTAGTTGAGCATAAGGACAAGCGATAGATTTGGGTTTATATTAGACATTATCACGATTTAATTTTGAGCAACGTTTTTTCCCACCAGGGGCTATGATCGGTCCTAACCAGCCAGGAGATAGGTTTTTTACAACCCGGCATATCTGCCAGGATTTTCCTCCAAAGACCAGATACCTGGCTTACAACCCAAAGTCCATATAGGTTTCGCCCACACAGCGACGTTTTCCAACAATTGTTGATAGACCTCAGGCCAAGAGAGCCAAATATCAGAGACAAGGAGGTGGCGCTTCGAGACAAGTTGAGATAAGTTAATATGCCTGGTAAATTTCAAGCTAAAACGACGACAGAGTTCCAACCCGTCTTATGTACTATCCTTTTTCGCACCAGGAGGAAAAACCGATGCGTAAGTTAAGACTGTCGATTGTGACTATCACTCTGCTGAGTTTGTTCTTGGCTGCCTGTGGCGGAGGCGCCGCGCCAGCAGCGCCGCCCACGCCGACCGAGGCGCCAGCCGCCGCGACCGAGGCCCCGGCAGGCCAGGCCATGGAACTCAACTTCTGGGGTGGCTGGACTGGCCCCGACCGGGACGTCATGGCCAAGATGGTCGACGAGTACAACGCCAGCCAATCCAAAATCCACGTGACCTTGACTACCCAGCAGTGGACACCGTTGTTCGAGAAATTCGTAGTCTCGGTGCGCTCCAAGAGCGTGCCGGACATCCTCGCCATGCACGGCCCGGACATCCCCCAATTTGCGGCCCAGGGCGTGCTGGAGCCATTGGATAAGGTTGTGAGCCAGGCAGGCTTCACCGAAAGCGATTTTGCCAAACCGGCATGGGATGGGACCATCTACCAAGGAACGCAGTATGCCTTTCCCCTGGACCTCCACATGCACGCGGTTTACTACAACGCCGACATGTTCGCCACGGCCAACCTGACGCCCCCCAGCGACTGGGTCACCCAGGATGACTTCCTGAAGATGGCGACGGCGCTAACCTTTGACAAAAATGGCAAACACCCAGGTGAAGACGGCTTCGATGCCAGCAACGTCCAACAGTACGGGTTTGCCATGTACACCAATCACCATGCCTTCTTCACGTTCTACGCCCTCTTGCACCAACAGGGCGACAACTTCCTGAATGCGGATAATACCAAGGTGGATTATCCAGCAGCAGACGGCCTGAAGGCCTGGCAATGGCTGCAGGATCTTGTCTTCAAGTACAACGTCGTGCCAGTCGGCGAGACCAGCCCGCTGCAGGATTTCCTGAGCGGCAAGACGGCGATGCTCGCCGATGGCCCGTGGCAGATCCCTGCTATGCAGGCCCAGAGCGGACTGAAGTGGGGCACCTTCCCCATGCCGCAGGTGTTTGCGAAGCCCGCCGCGTGGGGCAGCGGCCATGTGCTGACCATCCCGGTACAGGATGACAAGGCGCGCGAGGCGGCAGCCGAAGAAGTCGTGACCTGGATCGTCCAACACTCGGCGACGTGGGGCAGCTCGGGCAACATCCCGGCCATGAACTCGGCCCGCGAATCGACCGACTTCACCTCGTTGCCGGGCCGGACCGGCTTCGTCAAATCGCTGCCCTATGAGGTGATGCTGCCGGCCATTCCGGCCGAAGCGCAGGTCTTTTCGTCAGCCGCTACCAGCCCAATCGTGGTAGCCTCACAGCAGATTGTCATAGAAGATAAGCCCATCGAGCCAGCGATGCAGACGATGAACGAGTCAATCG
>JAHELX010000127.1:0-4662 GCA_024643945.1 Anaerolineales bacterium | reverse complement strand
TGATTCCGACCGCCGCACCCTGTGGCACCGACATCCCATGGTCCCCTACTTCTTCCTGCTGCCTTACCTGGTGGCCTTTGTCCTGCTCCGCTTCGGGCCGACGCTGGCCGGTTTGGGCATCAGCTTTTTGAAATGGGACATTATGGGCCGGCCTAACTTCGTGGGTCTACGCAACTACGCGGAGTTAGCCCGGGATCCCCAGTTCTTCCTCAGTTTCAAGAACACGCTATATTTTATGCTCTTGACCGCACCCGCGTTGGTCATCTTGGGGCTTGTGCTGGCCTTGCTGGTGAACCAGCGGCTCCGAGGGCGTATGGTGGCGCGCACCGTAGTCTTCACGCCGTACGTGGTGATGTCCACGGTGGTCGGGGTCATCTGGCTCTGGATCTACAATAAGGACGTGGGGATCTTGAACTATTACCTGGGATTTCTGGGCATTGGGAAGATCGCATGGCTATCCAGCACCATCGCAGCCATGCCGGCCGTCTCCATTGCCACCTTGTGGTGGTCAGTGGGTTTCAACATGATCATCTTTCTGGCCGGGCTGCAAGATATCCCGCAGGAATTGGAAGAAGCGGCCCGGGTGGATGGCGCGACCGAGTTGGGTGTGTTACGCTACATCACCTTGCCGCTGCTGGCTCCGACCACTTTTGTGGTGGTAATGCTGACACTGATCAATACCATCCAGGTGTTCGACCAGATCTACGTCATGACAGGTGGTGGGCCGAGTCTCTCTACCCTGACTCTGATCCAATATCTCTACTACCAGGCGTTCCAATTCTTCAAACTGGGATACGGATCGGCCGTAGCCTATGTGGTTCTGGTTGTGTTGATTCTCATGGCGCTGGTGCAACGCCGCCTGCTTCCGGAAGAATGAGCGATGACAATGTTCACATTTCTCACGCGACGTATCGCCCGAGGTATCCTTTATCTATTTTTGATCGTGGCGACGGTGCTGTCGGCGGCGCCGCTGGCCTGGATGGTCAGCACGGCTTTCAAGCCCGAGAGCGAGGTATTCAGCTACCCACCGCGTTGGCTGCCTCACGCGCCGACGCTGATCAACTTCCAGCATGTGCTCGAACGGTTTGCCTTCGGGCGTTGGTGGTTCAACAGCATCGTAGCCGCGCTGGCCTCGACGCTGCTGGTGCTGATCTTCGATTCCCTGGCGGCCTACGCCTTCGCCCGCATGCGGTTTCGGGGGAGTGGGCTCATTTACGGCCTGGTGCTTTCCATGCTGATGGTCCCAATTCAGGTGACGATCATCCCGCTCTACCTGTTCTTCGCGGAAATCGGCCTGCTGGACACCTTACCCTCCATCTTCCTGCCGACCGTTGCCAACGTCACCGGCATCTTCATCCTGCGCCAGTTTTTCCGCACCATCCCCACGGACCTGGAGGACGCAGCCCGCATTGATGGCGCCGGGCCACTGCAGTTCTGGTGGTCTATTTTGCTGCCCCTCTCCCGGCCAGCCCTGTCCTCCGTGGCCATCATCACTTTTATCAGTAGTTGGAATAACTTCCTGTGGCCGCTGGTGGCCTCCTATTCCGACCGGTCGCGGACGCTGCCGGTGGGTATCGCCCAGTTCTTCGGCGCAGGGACAGGGGTCAGCGGATCAGCGCCCCAGTTTGGAATCTCAATGGCCGCAGCCTTGCTCGCCACTCTGCCAGCCGTCGTCTTCTTTCTCATCCTGCAGCCCTATTTCGTGCGGGCCATCACATCCTCCGGCCTCAAAGGCTGAGTCGCCTGAAAGTGTAAAGCCGGGTCAGGCGGCCGCCGGCAGGGACAGGCCGGCAGCTTCTAATGCCCGCATCCGGGCATCCACCTCCTCCTCAGAAGCAGTCAGCAGCGGCCGGCGCACCGGCCCTACCGGCAGCCCACGCCGCTTGAGCACGCCCTTAAACAACGACAGGTCACTCCCATCGCCCAGAATGCGCGCGACGGACGTGATCTGTTCCTGGGCCTGGTGCGCCTTCGCCCAGTCGCCAGCCGAGATGGCTTCGAACAGGGCGACAAACGGCTCAGGGACGGCGTTGGCATTCCCCGCGACGGCACCGTCGGCGCCATTGGCCATAGCAGCCAGGATCAGCCGGTCGCTGCCCACCAAGGTGTAGAAGCGTCGTGGGACCTCGACCCGATCCTCCGCCAACTGGGCCAGGTTGCCGCTACTGTCCTTGATGCCCACGACATTGGGGCAGCGGCGGGCGATCTCGGCTACGACTGCCGGCGACAGGTTGTTTCCGGTGTTCTGGGGGATGTTGTACAAGAAGATGGGGAAGTCCGGAACGGCCTCTGCCAGCGCAGTATAGTGGGCTACCAGCGCGGCATTGGACAGCCGGAAGTAGTAGGGAGTAACTACCGTGGCCGCATCTGCGCCACAGGCCTGCGCCTGGCGGGTAAGCGCGATGGTCTCGGCAGTGGTAGTCGCCCCGGTCTGAGCCAACACCGGAACCTGGCCCGCTGCTGTTTCCACCACAACTTCGGCAATACGCTGCCGTTCCTCGTTCCTCAACAACGCACCTTCGCCGGTTGTGCCGCAGGTTATGAGGGCACGCACCCGGCTGCGAATGAGGAACTGGACCAATGCCCGCAGCGCAGACGGGTCCACATGTTCGCCATCGTCGGTGAACGGGGTGACAATGGGCACGACGAGGCCTTGCCCCGCTCGCTGGGCGACGCGATGAATGGCGTTTAGGTCAGAGTCCATATTGGAAAATCCCTCCACATTCAGAATTAGCTTGATTCAACCCATTCCGGAGCCATGGTCACGTGCCGGATCGTGGTCCGTTGATGGGTATAGGTCAGGTTCAACAGGCCATCCGAGGTCTGAATGATGGCCGGGTAAGAAAACTCACCCGGTTCGGTTTCCAGCAGACGACGCTGTGGCCAGGTTTGGCCGTTGTCCTCCGCCAGGGCGATGGCGAGGGGAGTGCGTCCGCTCTGCGTCGGGTTGTAAACCAACGCGACGCGACCGTCGCCCAGGCGCACCGCATCCAGGCCGCTGTTGGGATGGGGCAGATCGGTAGGCCGGGCCGAGGTCCAGGTGCGACCCAAGTCGTCCGAAAGGGCCTGACAGATGTGGCCGACCCGGCGCGTCGCCCGCATCAGCATCTTCAACCGGCCGGGGGCATACTCCCAGACCGCCGGCTGGATGACTCCCAGGTGGTCATCGGGAAGGACCAACCGGCCCGCCGCGCTATCCCAGGTAGCGCTGACGGCTTGCTGAGCGGTACCTGTCTCTCCGGTAATGGCAATGGGGCCGTATCTGTGCCAGCTATCCCCGCCGTCACTGCTAATCTCCGCCCAGCAAGCCCACGAGCGCCAGGTTTCGGCCGAGGTGCCACATAAGATGTCGCCGTTGGAGAGCGTAATAGGCTTATTCTTGGCCGGCCCCAGCAGCCCTGCCGGCAGGTAAGTCGGCCGGGACCAGGTGTGACCATCGTCAACGGAACGGATGTAGGCGCCGGTCCAGGCGGAGACGGTCGGGCCGACTTTGTAGAACAGCCATAGGCGGCCGGTCACATCCCGAAACAACACCGGGTTCCACAGCGAAACGCCAGGCACATCCGCGACCTTGATCGGCTGGTTCCAACGCCCTCCCTGGCAGCGCGCCAGCCAGATCGCAACATCCGGGTGGCCCTCGTAAGTGCCACCAAACCAGGCAGCCAACAAGGCCCCATCCCGGGCCTCCACGAGGGTAGAGGCATGGCATTGGGATATGGCCAACGCCCCGGCATGAAAGACTGCTTGCGTGCGGAAGAAGTGCGTCATGTGCCTGGGAGGACTCCATTTCATTTGGCTTAGCTAGGTTCTGTTGACATTTGCCGAAACATGTCATTCTGAGGAGCGCAGCGACGAAGAATCCCTCATACGCCTGCTGGCAAGTGGCGTTCTCAGGGATTCTTCGTCGCTGCGCTCCTCAGAATGACATAACACCAAAATGTCAACACGACCTAATTTCAGCCGTCAGGTGCGACGCACCTGACGGCTGAGGAATTACTGGTTTGGGTGGATTGTAGCACAAAAGATCCTATTGAGATAGGCTGTAAGGTCTCCAACAGGTGAGCGGCCTCAGTTCCTGTGGCGTTGGTTTATCTTCACACCAATCCATAGGCGCATGCATTAAACATAAGCAGCGATGAGCATCCAAAATCAGGCATTTTCTTAAAGTTCCCTTAAGCTTACCTTTAGTCAGGCATAAGGACAAACGCATAGATTTCGGCTATAGTAGGTGTAGTGTTGGCAATTAGCTATTAGCCAGCCTGCACGGAGGGTTTGTTGTTCCAGGCAGGTCTGTGATGAATTTTCCTCGAAAGTCCCAGAATCTAGCTTACAATTCAGAGTCGATGTGGGCTTCGCGCCTGCAACGGCGGTTATGAAACACCTGTTGTTGATAAACTGTAGGTTATACTAACCTTTTGTCTCACTTCAGCCGACGAAAAGAAGACGTTATTTACACTCCCAAAAACACGCCTGGTGGCTCCAAAAATCATTGGACGCTCCGAAGTGAGCAAAACAGAAGAAAAGGAGGTGTTGCAGCATCAAGACAGTAGACATACCCGGTAATTTGCAGCCGATACGATGGCTGAATTCAGAGTGTTTCACTATAAAACCTTTTGCGCTAAATTAAGGAGGAAAAACCAAATGCGTAAGCTGAGACTATTG
>JAHELX010000773.1 GCA_024643945.1 Anaerolineales bacterium | reverse complement strand
TTGGCCTGGCGCGGGCAAGTTTGCGTACATTCGCCGCAGTAGTAGCAAAGCCAAAGCTCTTTCGAAGAGAGCAGCAAGTCCCTGGCTCCGAGTTGTGCGTAGCGGATCTCCTGGCGCGGAAAGCTTCCGTCGCTGGCTGATAGCGGGCAGACAGCCGTGCAGTTTCCACAGTTGAAGCAGGCTTCGATATCTTGTGTTCCATACTTCTGAATTTCTAACATCAAACCAGGATCGGCACGGATACTCATCGTTTTGCCTCCCGGAGACTGTAAAGGTAATACTCGCCATTCTCGTCCATTCCAGTCTCCACTACCAAGTCATACCTTTTCATTGTGCTGACGTGCCATAACACCTGGTCGGCTGGCAAGCCGGTAGCCTGAGCCAATTCCGGGATGGTATGGGCAGCGCCCTTCATCGCCTGGCGGAGCACTTTGCGCACAGCCTGCTGTTCTTTGAGCAAAGCCTGGGCGCGCTGGATGCCCTCCTGGTGTTGCTGGCGCAAAGCACTGAGCATTTCAGTTCTTTTTTTGGCTTCTTCCTTATCGGTACTCATGCGGCTACCTCCACTTCAGGGATTTCCATGACCAGTGCGTCCAGCATGGCTTCATACTGCTCCAGCGACCAGCCCAGCAGGTCAATGGCCCGGTTGGGGCAGGCGCTGACACAGGCGCCACATCCGGCACAGTTGGGAGGTGTCACCTCAGCCCGCTGGGCCGTGCTGCCATTAGCAGACACGGTTACCAGCCGAATAGCGTCGCTCAGCGGGCAGGCTTTGACACATTCACCCGTTCCCTGGCAACGGTCCGGATCGACCCGGGCCACGTAGGGCTCGAGTTGAACCTGGCCCTGGCCCAGCAAGACAGCCACTTTTGAGGCCGCCGCAGACGCCGCAGCCGAGCTCTCCTGGGTATTCATGGGGCCCTGGGCAGTGCCGGCCAGCACGATGCCAGGTATGGCAGTCTCGACCGGGCGCAGCTTGGGATGTACCTCCAGCAAGAAGCGATCCTTGCCTGGCGAGATCTTGAAAAGTTCCATCAGGTCATCAATCGGGCTGGGCATCATGCCCACGGCCAGCACGACCAGATCGGCCGGCACTTCGATTTCTTGCCCGCCGGTGAGATGATCTTTGACCTTGACCAGCAAGGCGCATTCATCGCCCTGAGACGCACGCACCACTTCAAGCGGCTCCTCGGCCAGGTAGCGCAGGAAGGTCACCCGATTCTTTGAGGCCTGTACGTAGTAATCCTCGAAGCCACGGCCATAGGTGCGGATGTCCTGGTAGACGTCAAAGACGTTGACTTCCGGGAACCGGGTGCGAATCTGGTTGGCGGCATTCAGGGTGGCCGTGCAACATACGCGCGAGCAGTAGTTGTTGACTTCCCCATCCGGCTGCGGCTGGTGCACGCCTTCGACCTGGCGGCTGCCCACGCAGTGGATCATGACCACGTTGCGAATGGGATGCTCGCCCCAGGCCAACTGCCCTCCGGTCGGGCCATCACTGGCCAGCAAACGTTCCAATTGGGGCAGCGTGATGACTTCGGGGAATTGGCCATAACCCAGCTCACCCTGGGGCGGCTGGTAGGGTTTGAACCCGCTCGCCATGACGACGGCGCCCACCTTGATCTCCAGGTCTTTCGGCTCGTCTTCGAGGTGGATGCCCCCGTTTCCGTTGAGCTTCAGACACGCTCCACATCTATCGCAATGTTCCCAATCTATGGCCGGGCTGTCCGGATAGCTGCCCAGGTAAGGCTGGTAGATCGCCTTGCGCGCCTTAAGGTCGTAGTTGAATTCGTCGGGCACTTCCACCGGGCAGGCGGCTATGGCCTGGTCCAGGTCCACAGCGCCCTGGCTCACTCCGCGCGAATGCTGGCGGATCCGAATTTGAAAGTTGCCCACGTACCCGCTGGCTCCAACCACTTCGGCCTGGGTGTAGACGGTGATGTTGGGTTCGGCCAGCACTTTGTCCATCATGGTGTGCAATACCTGGCGGGCGTCCTGGTTGGTGGGGAACAGGCGATCCAGGCGGGCCACGCGTCCGCCCAGGAAGGGTGACTTTTCAACCAGGCTTACCTTCAGCCCGCGGCGCGCGATATCCCAGGCCGCACGCAGCCCGGCCATACCGCCCCCAATGACCAGCACATGCTTTTCGCCCTCGAGTTGGATCGGTTTCAGCGGCTCCAGCAAGCGGGCTTTGGCTACACCTGAACCCATCAGGCGGATGGCTTTACCGGTCGCCTCCTCCGGGAAATCGTGATGCACCCAACTATCTTGCTCCCGCAGGCCGACGTGATAGTAGAGATAGGGATTCAGGCCGGCGCGAGCCACCGCGCGCCGGAACGTGGCTTCGTGCAGTGCCGGCGCACAGGCGCCTACCACGACCCGGTTGATGCCGTTTTCCCGGATGTCCTTTTCGATCAAAGCCTGGCCTGGATCGGAGCACATGAAGATGTAGGTCCGCGCGACGGCCACGTCCGGCAGTTTTTCCAGGGCTCTGACCGTTTTTTCACAGTCCACGACGTCGCTGATATTGCCGCCACATTGACAAACGTACACGCCAACGCGCGGGCGCTCAGCCGACGATGGGGACTGAGCTGGCTGGCGACCATTGCCCTGCGGTTCGTCTTTCTTGATTATGTCAGGCATGGATTAAAGTCCTCTCTTTCTCAGCCGAGGGCGCTACGCCGTCAGTGGACTGGTGACCATCGTGCGATTGCAAGTAGGCGGCTGTTTCGGCTGCGGCTGCGCTGGCCATCATGATGCTATCGACGATATCCATGGGGCCGACCGCGGTACCGGTGGCAAAAATGCCCGGCTGCGCCGTCACCGTAGGTGAGATATAAGGAGCCGGGACGTCGACAAAACCGTCCTCAGCGACAGGCACATCCAGCATCCCCTGCGGATTCCAGCCAGGCAAGAGGCCCACCGAAAGCACCACCAGATCATGGCTACGCTCGACTACCTGGAAGCCGTCGTCGATCAACTCGACGCGCACAATGGGGTTATGATTTTCGTCCTCGGTAATACGTCCCACTTTCCCTTTCACAAATTCAATCCCCATCACTTTGGCATTTTGGTAAAACTGCTCGTAACCCTTACCAAAAGCGCGGATATCCATGTAGTAGATGGTGACATCGGCCATGGGCAAGGCGCCGGCGATGAGTATCGCCTGCTTGATGGCGTACATGCAGCACACACGCGAGCAGTAGGGCACACCC
>JAHELX010000772.1 GCA_024643945.1 Anaerolineales bacterium | reverse complement strand
CTCGTCGTAGATGGCGTGGACCTGATTGAGTTTTTTGGTGAAACCTTTGGCAAGAGGAAGTCGAACGGCCATTTTCAATTCCGGCGATCAGGGCTATCGCTGACTTTACTCCAAACGCTTGACGTCCGGGTGCCGTTCCGTCGCCCACTCGTGGCACAGATCGGCCAGGTACTGCTCGACTTCTGCTTCGGACACAGAATCGGGCACCACGATGTCCCAGGCCGGGCGTCTTTTTCCTTCCGTTCCCAGGTAAAAGACGGACCAGCCGTTCTCGGACCCTACGACGAGAACCCTACGACCGAACACATCAAATTTGAGTGATTTCATATTGGTCCCGGCTGAGTTTGCTGATTCGCAGGGTTGGGTTTCACTCCGTTCACCCCCAACCTACGGAACTGCGAGGCTTTTAGCGTCACTATTGTACTCTCAACCGTGGTAGGGTCAAAAAACTGGTGATTACTCACATCTCACCAGAGGGGTGCGGAGAACACGGAGAAATTCAAGAAAACTCCGTGCCCTCTGTGCCTCCGTGGTGGAAAGATGGGCAGGCAGAAGGTGCTATCCAGTTGTGGGTAATCACCAGTCAAAAGTCGGATGGGTGTCGGATGGTTAGTCTTTAGCCCGGTCAAGTGGCCGGGCGATGCTGCCTCCTGACTGCCTCAGCGCCAACTGTGGGGCTTGCGTGATCGGATAGGATAGGATAGAATTGGAAGGTGTTGGAAGAGATACGAGACAGAATCTTTCAATATAAGGAGGAGCAAAATGAACAGAGTGCGCTGGGGCGTCTTGAGCACCGCTAACATCGGGATTGAAAAAGTAATTCCGGCCATGCAGTTGGGCCAGTACTGCGAAATTACCGCCATTGCTTCGCGTAATCTAGGCAAGGCGCAGGCGGCAGCCAGGCAGTTAGGCATCCCCAAGACTTATAGCTCTTACGAGGCACTGCTGGCCGATCCCGACATCGACGCGATTTACAATCCGCTGCCCAACCATCTGCATGTACCCTGGTCCATCAAGGCCTTGGAGGCTGGCAAGCACGTCCTGTGCGAAAAGCCCATCGGCTTGACAGCAGCCGAAGCCCAACAACTGCTGGACGCCGCCCGGAATCGACCAGAGCTCAAAGTGACGGAAGCCTTCATGTATCGCCATCATCCCCAATGGCAGCGAGCGCAGCGGCTGGTTACTGAAGGAAAAATCGGCGAGTTGCGCACGATTCAATCCTTCTTTTCGTACTACAACGTCGATCCTGACAATATCCGCAATATGGCTGAAATCGGCGGGGGTGCGCTGATGGACATCGGTTGCTATTGTATCTCCCAGTCGCGCTTCATCTTCGGCGCCGAGCCCCAGCGGGTGTTGGGCACCGTGGAGTACGATCCCCAGTTCAAGATCGATCGCCTCACCTCTGGCATGCTGGACTTTGGCCGAGGCACTTCGACCTTCACCTGCTCCACCCAGTTGACGCCCTATCAGCGGGTCAACATCTATGGAACCGAAGGTCGGGTCGAAATCGAGATTCCTTTCAACGCGCCGCCTGACCGGCCGTGCAAAATGTGGCATCAACACGGAACCGAGATCGACGAGATTGTCCTGGATATTTGCGACCAGTACACCATCCAGGGCGACCGCTTCTCCCAGGCCGTACTCGACGACACCGAAGTGCCAACTCCCCTTGAAGACGCGGTTGCCAATATGAAAGTGATCGAGGCGCTCGTCCGCAGCGCCAAGGGTGGAACTTGGATCTGAGGAGTCTCTCCCCCCTCCCAACCTCCCCCCGCTGGGGGGAGGAGCCAGGCTTCCCCTCCAGCGGGGGGGACTGGGGGAAGAAAACATGGAAGCTATAGAGATGATCGACGAGCAACCACGAAACCAATTCCGCCAGGTGCCATTGCTGCTGTTGGTGGTTTTGCTCGCCTCTGCCATGGCAGGCTGTGGGCCAACCCCAACGCCCATCGAAGCGCCGACGGAGCCACCCACAAAAGTCCCCACCACAGCCCCCACGGCGCTCATTATCCAGGACCCGACGCCCGCGAACACACCCATCAGTACCTCCCCAGCCGAGAATCAAACCCGCCCCACGGCCGTGTTCGAGGTAGAAAGCGGCCAGCCCCTGGCCCTGATCAACGGGATGCTCATTGACGGCACCGGCGCTGATCCGCTGCCCGACGCCGCGCTGGTGATCCAGGAGGGACGTATCCTGGCCGTGGGGCCGCGCGTCGAGGTGGAAGTACCCATCGACGCGAAAATCATCGACGTCCAGGGTGCGACGATCTTGCCGGGCTTCATCAATGCCCATGTCCACCTGGGTTACAATGAACACAATCTGCAGGCCTGGGCGCAGGCAGGGGTGACCACAGTACGCGACCTGGGTACCCGTCCTGCCAGTGATCTTTTTTCCCGCCGCGATGAGCTGCTGAAAGATAACCGCAACGCGCGACTGGTCGCGGCCGGGCCTCTCGTGACCGTGCCGGATGGGTATCCTATGGTCCCCTGGGGCATGCAGGGCCTGGCAGTCACTTCACCGCAAGACGCAGCCCTAAAAGTAAACCAACTCCTGGATGATGGCGCCGATGTGATCAAGATTGCCCTGGAGTCGGGTTACGTCTTCGAAGCGAATATACCCGTCCTGTCGGCGGAGGAAGCGGCGACCATCGTCAAAGTAGCTCATGAGCGCGGCACCCTGGTCTCGGCCCACGTGACCGCAGCCCAGGATCTGGGGCTGGCTCTGGATGCCGGCGTGGATGATATTGCCCACATGATCACCAACAACCTGTCGCATCAACTCATCGAGGGGATGTTGGAAAACGACGTGTACTGGGTGCCCACCCTCGAGTTGTGGAAAGGCGTGGGAGGCGTCGACCGGCAAGCGGTCGCCAACCTGCGCAAATTCGTGGAGGCCGGAGGCAAGGTCGCGCTGGGCACAGACTACGCTGGATATGAGTCCGAATTTGACCTGGGAATGCCCATTACCGAGATGGAATTGATGGGAGAGGCCGGCATGACACCCATGCAGATCATCCTGGCCGGAACTCACAATGCCGCGCACGTTTGCAACCTGGACCACGAGTTGGGAACTCTCGAGGCGGGCAAGATTGCCGACGTGCTGGTCGTAGATGGCAATCCGCTGGAAGATATTCATGCCCTCACCGACGCCCGCATGGTGCTTCACAATGGCGTGGTCATCCGGGGAGGCAATGAAGAGTAAGCATAAGGGTGACATGA
>JAHELX010000771.1 GCA_024643945.1 Anaerolineales bacterium | reverse complement strand
CGCCTTGTCTCGAATGGTCTGGTCCCCCTCGTTGCACACGGCAATGACGATCCCCCCGCGTGCCTTCACCTGCTCGATCTGGCTGATCATCTTGTCGTACACGTTGTCCTGGACGGCGATAGTCACCACCGGCATGCTCTCGTCGATCAGGGCGATGGGGCCGTGCTTCATCTCGCCCGCCGGATAGCCTTCGGCGTGGATGTAGCTGATCTCCTTCAGCTTCAGCGCCCCCTCCAGGGCGATGGGATAATTGATGCCCCGCCCCAGGAAGAGGAAATGCTCCCGGTCGTAAAACTCGTGGGCCAGCGTCTCGTAGTCATTATACCCCTCTTCCAGCACGTGCCCGGCCAGGTCGGGCAGTTCGGCCAGGGCCTGCGCCAGTGCCCGGCTCTCCTCGGCCGCCAACGTCCCCCGCACCTGCCCCAGGTAAGCCCCCAGCAGGAGCTGGTCCACCAGTGACGAGGTGAAGGCCTTGGTCGAGGCCACACCGATCTCCGGGCCGGCCTGCATCAGGATCGCCCCGTCGCTGATCCGCTGCGCCATACTGCCGATGACGTTGACGATACTCACCAGCCGCGCCCCCTTCTGGCGTGCCTCCTCCATGGCCGCCAGCGTATCCACCGTCTCCCCCGACTGGGTGATAGCCAGCACCATGGTATCTCCGTTGATGATCGGGTCTCGATAGCGGAACTCGCTGCCGTAATCCACCTCCACCGGCAGCCGCGTCAGGGTCTCGATCATGAATTTGCCCACCAGCCCTGAGTAGGCCGACGTGCCGCAGGCGACCGTGATGATCTTCTGTATTTGCCGGGCCTTCTCGCCCGGCAGGTTGAGGTCCTGGAGGGTCACCGCTCCCGTTTCGAAGTCAATCCGCCCGCGCAGCGTGTCGGTGATGGAGCGTGCCTGCTCGTGAATCTCCTTCTGCATAAAGTGGCGATAGGGACCTTTGGCCGCGCTGACCGGGTCCCAGGCGATTTCGACGGCCGTTTTCTTCACCGCCTGCCCGTCGAGGGTAAAAAACTGCGGGCCGTCGGGGCTGATGACCGCCATCTCTCGGTCCTCGAGGAAGATCATACGCCGCGTATGTTCCAGAATGGCCGGGATGTCGCTGGCCAGGAAGGTTTCCCCCTCGCCCAGGCCAATCGTCACGCCCCCCGCGTTACCCAGCCGGGCAGCGACCATCGTATCCGGCTCGCGGCTGTCCAGCAACACGATGGCGTGCGCTCCCTTGATCTGGGTGAACGCGCGCCGCCCGGCCTCGGCCAGGCTATACCCCTGGGCCACGTATTTCTCTACCAGGTGGACGATGACCTCGGTATCGGTCTCCGAGGCGAAAACGTGGCCTTCGGACTGCAAGTCGTGGCGCAGGCTGAGAAAGTTCTCGACGATGCCATTTTGGATGACGGCGATGTTGCCATTGCAATCGGTATGGGGGTGAGCGTTGCGCTGGTTGGGAGCGCCGTGGGTGGCCCAGCGCGTGTGTCCAATCGCGATGTGACCAGTGAGGGGCTGCTCCATCAGCAACCGTTCCAGGTTGGCCAGCTTGCCTTCATCGCGTCGAATGGCGATATGTCCCTCCTGGATGGTAGCGATGCCCGCCGAATCGTACCCCCGATATTCCAGCCGTTTGAGACCCTCAAGCACCAGCATCGGGGCATCCCGCGAACCAACGTAACCCACAATACCACACATAATTTCCCTCCTGGTGACTACTCAGCCACCCTTGCGAAGAGCTTGCCCTGCCTGCACTTGCCCGCCCTGGCGCGAGCCAGGGCGGGCAGGTGAGCGGAGTGAAGGGTCTGACCCTTCGCAAGGGTTAGATTTAGATCCAATGCCTGGTTAGGGTGTTACGGTGCCGGTAAGGGTGGGGGTGGCGGTAATGGTGGCTGTGCCGGTGATGGTGGGCGTGGCCGTAGGCGTGGGTGTAGGAGGCCGCCCAATTCCTATCTCGACTTCAACCGTTTCCGGCAGCACGTTTTCTACCCGTAACCCTTCGGGCACTACTACTGTCGGCTTGACCTTATGTGTGCCGGGAGGCAGGCCAAAAAGATCGACGATAACCTTCACATCCCGGATCGTCAGCGACTGCAACCGGGGCAGGGGACCGGAGAGAATCACGTCGACCTGGAGGGGGCTGGTGATGGCCCACCAGGTGGCGTTCAGCCCCTGGAACGTCACCGGGCGTTGGACCGTCTGTCCACCTTCGATGGCAGCCACATCCACCGTCACCAATACGCTACTGGCGCCACCTGTCCCCTGAGCCTCCGGTTGCACCACCGACACACCGGGCGGCAGGTTGAGGGCCACCCGCTCGGTGATGTCTTCGGTGGCGCCGCTCACGTCTACTTCAGACGTCTCCACATAGCCGGGGAGGTTGTTGAGAGCCGACGGCCCGCCGACCACCGTGACTGTAGACGGTTCCACGACGATGTTGCTGATCCAGTAGCCCGAGGCCACCTCGCCCGTGATCACTACGCTGACCGAAACGTCCCGGTAGCCGAACCGCTGTTCAATCGGTACCGTGACGTGGGCTTTGGCCGGGTTGATGGTCACCCGGGTAAGAATGTCCCCATTGATGTTTCGCGCCGACAGGTCAACCGAGCGCTCCACCGTCTCTTTGGCGCCCCGCAAAAACACTTCGGCCCATACCTGGTTGACCTGGTTGACAATTGAAGCCGGCCCGCTGACTGTAGCCGTGATGGGGTCGACGACCGGGGTACGGGCAATATAGCCCAATGGTGCAGTGTCCACCACTTCTACCTGGATCGGAAACTGAGCTTCGACCAGCGACTCCAGTCGCACATTGACCGTACTGGGCCGCGCCTGGACGATGTCGACGGCGGGATCCGACACTTCTACCTGCACCGGCACGTCGTGCAGCCCGGGGGTCAGGCCGGCCAGGTCAATCCATGCCCGAAATTTGGACGGCGTAAGAGTGTCCCAACTGGACTGGGGTGCGCGCAGGCGCAAGGTCACCCGGCCAGGTACCTCGCCATAGATGATGGTGCCGGGTGGCAGATTTATGACTTCCAGAGTGATGGGTTCCCCATATTCATCTTCAATTGGCGGATTTTCCTCTCGCACGGCCACAAACCAGACCATGGTCCCCAGCAGAAGCGAGAGGATAATCGTGCCCAAACTTTGCAGTATTCTATGTAACACGTCCAGACCTCGTACTATAGTGTATCACCTGCGCCGTGGCCGATGGCGCATAGCACATAGC
>JAHELX010000770.1 GCA_024643945.1 Anaerolineales bacterium | reverse complement strand
GCCCGTCCTGCCTGCACTTGCCCGCCCTGCCTGCCCCGTGCCGGGACGGTGCACCTTGTCGGCGCGGCACCCTGGCCCGCGTGGCGGCCCGTCCTGGACTGCGCCAGCGGGCCGGGAAGCCAGGACGGGCAGGTGGCTCGCGCTCCCGCGACCCCGCTCGCGCCTGGCGCGGGACGGGGCAGCCCTGGTCCCGTCTCGGTCCCACCTGTGCCTGCCTGTGCAGGCCCCAGGCTGCCGCCCCAGGTGCACTGTCCCGGCACGGGGCGGGCAGGACGGGGCGGGCCAGGGGCGACGGGCCGCCCGTCCGCTGATTCGCTGACTCGCTGACTCGCCCATTTGCTCAAGAGTGTCGTCTTGCCAAAGCCGGCCGGAGCGGAGATGAGCGTCAGCTTGCGGTGTAGGCCCGCGTTCAGTCGTTCGATCAGGCGCGGGCGCGAGACCAAGTTAGGTCGGACGGGGGAGATATAGAGTTTGGTTTGCAGGAGGGGTGCTTCCATACGGCAAGTATACTATAACCCCGTCCCAAAGACAATGAATAAAGCCCGGCGATTCGAGGTCGCCGCCGACCACGTAACCGGCGAGCCCAAATGGCGAGTGGTTGGCAATATCGATCGCTTCATCATTGGCCCCACCACTACGGACCCAAACTCTGTTTTGATGATTCCAGGTTCGATGATGATCGCGTCAATGCCAAATTGCGCCAGCTCCAAACGCAGGCAGTCAGACCAACCTTCGAGCGCATGCTTGGTTGCGTGATACCACGAACCCAAGGGTGTGTAAATCTTGCCGCCCATTTAAGTGATGTTGACAATTTTGCCAGCTTTCTTTTTCCGCATATACGGCAGCACCAGTTGGGTGAGTCGGGCCAATCCAAAGAGATAGACCTCGAACAGGCGGGTAGTCCCCGATTAGGCATCAAGCTAATACAGGCTTATAATCCAGTCACGGTATCTCCTGCGTCACCTGGGCCAGCGATTTGAACCGCTCGATCCACAACCGCACCAGATCCACCTGGAACTCGTAGCGCGACATCTCTTCACCCACTGCTCGCAACAGATCCTGGGCCGTTAGCCTTTGCAATACTTGTGTTACCTTCGCTGGGTCCGCCGTTAGCCCATAGTCGGCCAACAGGCCCGCCACCGACCCGACGGTGCCCGCCTCGCCGGCCGAGACCAGCCGGGCCATGGCGGTCAGAGTGACTCGCTCCCAGGGGGTAGCTTTCTCCCACAGGAAGGCCAGGTGCGCCTCTCCCAGCCCTAATATTTCCTCCAGTGCTCGGTTCACATCACCCACCGTCACGTAGCTGATCCGCTCCCGGTTGTGGATGTTGACTAACGTGTGACACAGCAGTTGCAAGAAGTAGGGATGGCCAACCGTGGTCCTGAGCATCTTGTCCACCGCCAGGTCGTCGTACACCAGGCCGTAATCGGCCACCGGCTGGCTGATAAGGCGACGCGCCGCATCCTCAGCCAGCAGGCCCACCCGCCGGTAGAGGGCGACGTTGAACAGGGTGGACCAGTAGTCGGCCGTCAGCTCTTCCAGCCGATGCGTGCCGGCCAGGATGAAGCCAACCCCTTCCAGGTGCTGCATCAAGTGACGCAAGTAGGGGAAGACCTTCTCCTCCAGGTCTCCGCTCCGCACCCGCGCTTCCAGCTCTTCGAACTCGTCGAAGAGAAAGAGGAGCGTTCGCTCCCCCAGCGCCGCCCGCGCCTCAGCCAGTAGATCCCGCTCGAAGGCATCGGTCAGCCGCGCTTCAAAGGCGGCCAGCGGCGGCAGCGTCACCTCGACTCCTCGCTCCACCAGGCTGCGCCGTACCTCCAGGCCGATGTCGTAGAAAAGATTAGTCATCCCTGGCGCCATGCCCACCGCCTGGCCGTCGATGAAAACCGGGACGACCGTCTCCTCCAGCCGGGACGGCAGTTGTCGCAGGATGGAGGTCTTGCCCATCCGCCGTTCGCCCACCAAGATGAGCACGTTTTCACCAGCGGGTCCGCCGCCCAGGTTCTCTTGGATGAAGGCGAAAGCGTCCTCGCGTCCCACAAAGACAGGGCTGCCGGTCCGCAGCGGCTTGCCGGCGGCGTAGGGGTTGGGGATGGGGCGAAAGAGGGCGGGTGGAGCCACCAGCCGCACCCGGTCGGCGAAGAGCTCCGTCTTGCCTGCCCGCTCCCGGTCGTCGTAAGTGACACGGAATTCGGCGCGGAAGGTGTCAACCGATGGCGACGGACGCGCCCGCAGTTCGACGTCGGCGGTGCGGCCGGCCGGCAACACCGCCATTTGTGCCAGGCCGTCGCGCACCGTGTACCCCGCGCCGGGCAGGAGTTCGACCACCATATCGGAAGCCGGGCTGCGTCCGACGTTGTTCAGAGCCAGGACCAGGACGATCTCTTCGCCAGCGGCGACGGCCCGCCGGGTCTTGAGGGAGATGGCCAGTTGCGCCCGGCCCCGCAACCCGGTCAGGGCCCCGGTGACGATCGCCAACCAGTTGGTGACGACGTGGATCAGGATGGTTTGCTCAGGGCCGGTGAGGTCCGACCGGGCTTGGCGATCGCAGCGTCCCAGGATCTCCATCGCCTCGGCCAGGTAAGCAATTTTATCTCCGCTGCTCTCGACCTGTTCAAAGTTGCTCAGGGCTCGGCTGACTTGTCTCAGTTGGGTCAGGAGCCGGGCAACGTCGGCCAGGAAAAAGCTTGTACTGAGCGTAGTCGAAGTATCAGAGTCTCCCAAGATGTCCCCCAGGCTCCCCAACCGTCCGCTCAAGGCGACAATGCGGGGGACAGAGTTGGCTTCCAAGGCATTCAGGCACCCCTCGTACAGGCTCCGTATCTCGTTTGCCCAGGGCAAATCCTTGCCCGAGTCCAGGGCAGCCAGGATCATGCGCAAGCTTTCGGCCAGGACATCAGGGCGGGTGAGCATCAGGTAGTAGCCCTCGGCCAGGCCGGCTATCGTCTCGTCGCCAGCCTGGCGGGCCAGGCCGGGCAAGTGAGGCAGCAGGGCCATCGCCCGGGTCTCGTCGGTGACCAACTGGTGCAGTTCCAGCAACAACGCCTCCGGCTCCAGCATCAGGCGCAGCAGAAAAGCCTCGGCCTGACCGACCGGGGAGCGGCGATAGGCCCGCGTCCGCCGGACGATGACCAGCAGCAACGTCGGGATGGCGCCGACCACGGCCAGGGCCAGGGCGTAGCGACCATAGAAGACGTACCAGGGGGCGACCGGGATGTCCAACGGACCG
>JAHELX010000126.1 GCA_024643945.1 Anaerolineales bacterium | reverse complement strand
GCGGCGTGCTGCCCATCATGGGTATGGCACCTACCGAAGAGCCGCTGGTCAACATGAGGATGACACCCGACCCCTGCTCGATCATGCGGCGCGCCGCAGCCCGCGCGGTCAGAAAACTGGCCGTCAAGCCTGTCATGACAGCGTGAGTGAAGTCAGTCGCCGCCATGTCCACAAGCGGGATCCCCTGAACGTCCCCACGCGAGATCAGGTTGAAGGATATATCGACGCTGCCCGCCCGCGCGGCCACAGCGCGCACGTGCTCGTCTACTGCCCCTTCGTCAAGCGCGTCGACGACCGCTACCTCTGCGGACCCTCCCGCCGCCGCGATGTCGGCGGCGACCGACTCCAGCTTCTCCCGGGTGCGCCCGGCAAGAAAGACTCTGGCACCCTCGCGAGCGAAGGTCAGTGCCACACCCCGGCCGATCCCTCCGGCTCCTCCGTAAACAATAGCATTCTTATTCTCGAGTAGCATTTTCATTCTCCTTTGTACTTGTTCAAAAACAACTTCGTATTAGTGTGGCGGTTTTACGCCTGATTTCCACTCCAAAGTGCGAAGTTATCCATGAACAAGTGCTTTGGTTTGCGTTAGGCGAATTTGCCTGGGATATAGATTCACGCAGGCTTCGCACACAGAGTTTTGAAATTTTAGTTGCGTTCACTATATAGTCGTTGGGTGCAGTCCAAAATCGACAATGGCATTGTTAAAGATCGTCGATTCATTTTTCATCCACTTTTGACTGTGGTATACTCGACCGTATGGACGCGCCCCTGCTGCAAACCAAACTCTATATCCCCATGACTCGCCCTGACCCTGCGACCCGGCTCAGGACCAGCCTCGTCCCGCGCCCGCGCCTGATGGAGCGACTGAATGAGGGCCTGCCTGGCAAATTGACCCTCATCTGCGCTCCGGCTGGCTTTGGCAAAACCACGCTGGTCAGCAGTTGGCTGGATCACGTCAACCTCCCGGCGGCATGGCTCACGCTGGATGAAGATGACAATGATTTGGCCCGTTTTCTGACCTACTTGATTGCCGCATTGCAGACGATCCAGCCCGAAGTGGGCACAGAGGTGTTGGCCCTGCTTCGGTCATCGCCCCTGCCGCGTAGCCACACGCTGCTGACGCTGCTCATCAATGACCTGACGGCGATCTCAGAGAGATTTATCCTGGTGCTGGATGATTACCACAGCATCGAAAATGAAACCATTGATCAAGCCCTGAGCTTTTTCCTTGACCATCTCCCGCCGGCCGTGCATCTGGTGATGACCAGCCGGGTTGACCCTGACCTATCCCTTTCACGGCTGCGAGCCAGCGGGCAGTTGAACGAACTGCGCAGCGCCGATTTGCGCTTTACCCCGGCCGAGACGGCCCGGTTTCTGGAGCAAATGATCGATCTGAGCTTGGCGCCGGCTGAGGTGGCCGCCCTCGACAGGCGCACCGAAGGCTGGGTTGCCGGCTTGCAAATGGCCGCCCTCTCGTTGCGGCGGCGAGAGGCGGCGGCTGTATCTCAGTTCATTGAAGAGTTTAGCGGCAGCCATCACTACATTATGGATTACCTGGTGGACGAGGTGTTGCAGCAACAACCGGCCGAGGTTCAAACCTTTCTGCTGTACACCTCTATCCTGGACCAGCTTTGCGGCCCGCTGTGTGAGGCAATAGTGCGAGGTGACGAGGCCCTACCTCCCGGAGCTCCTGACGCTTCCAGGGCGCAAGAGCTGTTGGTCTATCTGGAACACGCCAACCTTTTCATCAACCCCCTCGACGATCAACGTCGCTGGTACCGCTATCATCCGCTTTTCGCCGACCTGCTGCGCCAGCGGCTCCAACAGGCTTATCCCGATCGAGTTAGCGCGCTGCACCTGAGTGCCAGCCACTGGTATGAGCAAGCAGACTTAACCGGTCCGGCGGTGAGGCATGCGCTGGCGGCTCAAGCGTTTGGCCGGGCCGCCGCTCTGGTTGAGCAGGTCGCGCCGGCTATGATTGAGCGTAGCGAATTAGCCAGGCTGCTCACCTGGTTAGAGACTTTACCGGATGACGAGGTACAGGCCCGGCCGCGGTTAGCACTGTATTATGCCTGGGACTTGTTTCTTAGCGGGCAGATTGAGCAGGCCGCAACCCGTCTGGAAGCCGTCGAGGCCATGCTGGCAACGAATGAGGCGAAACAGACGCCTGAAGTGCAGGGTCACATCGCCGCCATACGAGCTTACCTGGCGCGGTTAGCCGGCGATTTTGCCTCGACGATGGCCCTATCCCGGCAGGCGTTAACCCATCTGCCTGAGCAAGACTCGCTGCTGCGGGCCATGTTCACCTTTAATCTGGCCATTGCTCACTACTTTCAGGGTGAGTTCGAGCCGGCCTCCCAATTGCTCTCTGAAATCATTGCCACCGGCCAAACGTCTCAACGCGTGGCAAGCACCTTGTCGGCCATTTACCTCAACACCCAATTACTCCGGGCCCGGGGTGCCCTGCAACAGGCGCTGCAGCTTTGTCAGGAAGGGCTGGAGTTGGTCGCCCGGCGCGGTTGGCACCATTTCCCGGCGGCCGGCTTTGTGTACGTGGCTTTCGGCGACTTGTTACGCGAGCGAAATGAGTTGAGCACAGCGGCGGAATACCTGGAAAGAGGGATCAAGCTGGGGCAGGCAGGGGGCCATCCCAGTATCTTGATTATCGGCCACGCCTGGCTGGCCTGGCTGCGCCAGACTCAGGGGGATGTGAGCGGCAGCCATGATGCCATTCGAGCCGCCCTGCAAATTGACCAACAATACGAGGGGAGCCGTTTTTGGCCGCTGCCCTCCGCTGCCTGCTGCCAGGCCCGGCTGTGGATCGCGCAAGGCAACCTGGCCGCAGCCAGCCGCTGGGCGCAGGCCAGTGGCTTGAACCAAGCGGATACCAAGATCACCTTTCACTATGAAGTCGAGTACTTAACGCTGGCCCGTTTGCTGATCGCGCAAGGCCACCTGGAGGCCGCTGAGGCCCTGCTCCTCCGGCTGCACCAGGGAGCCGCATCAGCCGGACGCAATGGCAGTCTGATCGAGATTCTGATCCTGCAAGCCATCACCCTCGCCGCCCAGGATCGCGGTGAGGAGGCCTTGTCGGCGCTGGCGCAAGCCCTCGGAATGGCTGAACCGGAAGGTTTTGTCCGTATTTTTCTGGACGAAGGCGCGCCAATGGCTAGGTTACTACGCCAAGCGGTCGCCCAGGATTTGTACGCCTCCTATGCCCTGCGCCTGCTGAATGCTTTGGGTGAAGCCGCGACCGCCCCGCAGCCCCTGATTGAATCCTTGAGCGAGCGCGAGCTGGAAGTCTTACGGCGGGTGGCGGCCGGTTATTCCAATCAAGAGATTGCCCAAGACCTGGTCATAGCTGTCAGTACCGTTAAAAAACACATCTACAACATTTACGGCAAGCTGGAGGTGGGGAGCCGGACCCAGGCTGTGGCCAGGGCCAGAGAGTTAGGTTTATTGTAAACAAATGGCCCACCAATTGGTCGAGGCGTCCATTGCAAAGATGGGCGTCTTTTTCATTATAGATTCCCCCCCCACTACTACCCCGAATACATCCTTTGACTGTTTCCGGCCGCCAGGCTATTAGATACAATGTTGGAGAAAGTACAGTTCAAACAAACTGATCATAAAGGAGATAACTATTATGGAACAGACTAACATGAGTACTAGGAACCCTCTCGAGATCCTCTTCAACGAAACCGGAGCGCAACGTACCGGCGAGTCATTGCAACCAGGTTCAACTGCGACTCCCTTTTCGACCTTCTTCTGGGCAGCTCTAAGCTATACCCACGAGCGGGTCGAGGCGGATCGACTCACGGCTGAGGTCCCGCTTGCCGACGACATTGAATGGGACATGATGAACAATGGGCAAATCCGCAAGGGCAAGAAGGAGGTCACCTCCTTTCTATGGGCAGGCGGGTTGGGTTCCTACAAAGAACCGGTCGCCATCTGCAACGTGGCAACCAAGGAATGGGGTGTCTGGGAGTACTGGAATATCGGCACTCTTACCGAAGGCATCATCGAGTTTGCCAAGCAATCCAAATGGCCGTTTCCCGGGGACGCACAGAGTCTCATTGGTCGGACATACAGAATACCCGTTTGCTTTGTGTATCACATCAATGCCCAGGGGAAAATTGACATCGTTCGCGAGTACCTCGACACTCAGAGTCTCATGGCACAATTCCAATGAACGAGTGAACCAGAGAGAGCCAACATGACTTCGGATGAGAAGCTGTGCAACCGAGTGATAGAACACCTTAACGTCGGAAGCCTGGTTACTCAATTCGAGTGAATAGAACCGGGTAAAAGTACGCGTTGGCAGAAGTAGATGACCTATCAAATCTGCATTAAAGGTTTCAGCGACAAACGGCTGCCTGTTCAACAACCTCTGCCCACCTCCATGCTGCCTTTATTGCAGAAACCATTGTTTACTTGTTTATATAGGAGGTTCCAATGTCTGCACAAGAGAATATGAACACAATGTACAAATACTTCGACCTGCTGTGGGGCAAGGACATGGATAGCTTACTGGCCCTATTTGCTGATGACATCGAGTATTTCATCGTCCCGACCGGTACCACGATCAAGGGCATGGACCAATTCAGAGCGGGGGCTCAAAATCACTGGTCCGCCTCACCGAACCGGGTGAAAAAGCTGGTGAACCTGTTTGCCACCGACGACTTCGCGTGCCTCGAATACACCAGCGGCGGCACCCTAACCGGACAGGCGGACTTCGGCGATCTAAAGATTAAACCAACCGGTCGGAAATATGAGATTCAATGCTGCTTCGTCTTCCACTTCAGACCGGACGGCCTGATCGACCGCGTTCGTGAGTACTTCGACATGGAGACCGTCCAACGCCAGACCGGACAAGGTTCCGTCACCACGGCCCCTGCGTCGAAGACCACGCTGCCTCCAACAGGAGATTAGTACAGCGCTTCAAAAAAGCTTGTCGCATTCCTCCAGAAGAGAAAGGGATTAATTTCACTTCTGGAGGAATGCTGCAAGAGACCTATGGCATGTTTCGTCAATCGATCTCGTTCCAAAGCTTCTCGCCTCCGCTATCGGGTAAAGAATCATTCACTTACTTAATGTGACATTGTCGAACTAGTCTTGGTTCTTAACCCATGCTTAAGGTTCAGATCGTCAGTTGTGCTCACACGTTGATCTGAGAGAGGAGTTCATATCGTGAAAGTAGAACAGGTGCCCGTTACCGGGAGAGAACAGGAGGGGAGTATAGTGCGGGCGAAGCGATGCTGAATATGGCTATCAGGACGACCAGGATGTTCCAGCGGATAAATGGAGAATGGCGGCAAGTTCATCACCATGGTTCTATAGATGACCCAGAGCTATTAGCAGCATATCAGAAGGCAGTCAGATCAAATGTATGAAGAAAGGGTCGCCCAATAGAAGATTTTGTAAATACTTTAACATCATTAAAACACCAGGAACGAAGTTATGATAAATGAAAGTCACCCTAATCGCGGTACCGACCAACCTGCAATCTATCAAATCATCCTCCAGGGTCATTTAAGCAGCCAATGGTCGGATTGGTTTGAGGGCTTTACGATCACGCTGGATGCGCGTGGACAGACCATCCTGACCGGACCGGTCACTGATCAGGCAGCCTTACACGGGATCTTGAAAAAGATCCGTAATTTGGGGATACCCCTGATTTCCGTCAATCGGATTGATCCTGGTGAGGAAGCTACAAGCCAATAATTAGTTAAGGAGTAAATTATGTCAGTACAAACAAATTTCAGAGAACGAATGAACTATCAAAAAGCGGCGCCAGGCGGGCTGAACGTGACTGGTTCTTCACGAGACGGAATCCAAATCCCGCAAGTTGAAACCTTCCCTCTGTTCAAAACTCCAATCGCTGAGAGTCACAAATTCACCCTCTCAATTGTCTATTTTTCATTTCGAAAAATCCTATCTTATGTGATAAAATTGCTGATGAGATCGTCAGTGGAATCGATGATGACTGTTAACATAATATTTGGAGGTATTTGATCGTGACGATAAATAAGAGATCAGTAGTTTCGATTTTCGGGTTGGTGATGCTTGTCCTCGCCGCCTGTTCGCCGGCACCGCCGCAGCCGACCAGTGGCGCCAGCCAGACATCAGTTGTCAACGGATCCCTTGCCAATACAGAGTGGAGGCTCGAGTCGTTTGGCTCCACCGGCGCAGTCGAGTCTGTGCTCCCCGGCTCCACCATCACGCTCCGGTTTGACGAGAACGGGCTGGTCAGTGGATCGGGCGGCTGCAATACATACAGCGCCGGATACCAGGTCCAGGATGGAAGGCTTTCCTTCAGCGAGGTCACCAGAACAGAGATGGCTTGTGCGGAGGAGGGTTTGACGCGGCAGGAGCAGCGCTATTTCCAGGCGCTGCAGGCGGCCGGCAGTTTTGAACTCAGCGGCGATCGACTGGTGATATCCTACGCTAATGGGCAAGGTGTGCTCAATTTCATAAAATCCGAAACCGTTACAACAGAAAAGCCAACGTTGGAAGCTACCGGCGCCCCGGCCGAACCGCCTACGCCCGGCCAGACAACGGAGCCGGCCAACGCGCCGACTAGCGCGCCAACCGCGCCGGCGGAGCAGCCCACACCGGCTCCCGAGCGTATATATTTCCAGTCCGGCGCTACTTCGGCCACAGTGACGGGTCATCTACAGGCTTCCGGCTCGGATCTGTATGTGCTGTCTGCCTCAGCAGGGCAGACGATGACAGTGGACCTATCCTTCACCCAAGGCCGGGCGATCCTGGCAATCTGGGGAAAGGACGGGAATGTGCTCATGTCGGACCATGCTGAAGCGTCCCAATTCAGCGGTGTCCTGCCTTCCACCCAGGATTACTACATTCTTTTAAAGGGCAGACCGGACGGCAGCACGGATTACAGCATGACGGTCACCATCCCGCCTTTGGGGTCGAATCAACCCACCCCGGCTCCTGAGCGCATCCATTTCCAGACTGGGGCTACTTCGGCCACGGTGACAGGTCATTTGCAGGCTTCCGGTTCAGACCCATACGTGCTCTCTGCCTCAGGCGGGCAGACCATGACGGTGAATCTATCCTTTACCGGGGGCCAGGCGATCCTGGCCGTCTGGGGGGCGGATGGGACGGTACTGATGTCGGACCACGCTGAGGCTTCCAGCTTCAGCGGAGTCCTGCCTTCCACTCAGGATTACTACATCCTGGTAAGGGGCAGACCGGACGGCGAGACGGTTTACCGCATGCATGTTACCATCCCGCCTTTGGGGCGGAACTAAGTGCATTCACATTAGAAAGGAGTGACAAGAATATGCATACCAACGCTTCGCAAGAGAATCTGCCCCTGAAATACTTCTTGTTAGTCTTCGCTCTTGCCGTTCCCTTCTATTTGTTTGGAGGAGGTAAGTTACCCCTTCCCATTAATCTCCCCGTAAGTGCGCTGGGGACTTTTGTCCCGGTGATAGCAGCCTCCATTCTTTCCTATCAGCAAGATGGATTCAATGGCATAAAGGAGCTCCTAAAGAAGGCATTGGATTACAAGAAGATAAAAAATAAGATTTGGTACCTGCCGGCCCTGTTATTAATGCCTTTGATCTATTTTTTGTCTTACGTAGTCATGCGTTTGACGGGGTTGCCGCTGCCTGATCCGATTAACATTCCACTTCTCATGGCGCCGGTCCTTTTTGTTCCTTTCTTTATCGGCGACGCGGGTGAGGAGTTGGGTTGGACGGGATATGCCATTGACCCCATGCAAAATCGGTGGGGCGCCTTCAAGGCCAGCCTTATTTTGGGGGTGGTGTGGGCGATATGGCACGCCATTCCATTTATACAAACTCACAACACTGCAAATTGGATCGTATGGCAATGCCTCTTTACGGTCGCGGCACGAATTCTGATCGTCTGGATCTACAACAACACCGGAAAAAGTGTCTTGGCTGCCATCCTGGTCCACGTCATGAGCAACCTCAGTTGGTCCTTATTTCCGAATTACGGTTCCCATTACGATCCGTTTGTTACTGGCCTCATTATCTGGCTAGTCGCAGTCATCGTTATATTCGCATGGGGACCGAAAACACTGACCCGGTATAGACGCGCCAGAGGAAGTAGGTTATAAGGAGATGTTCCGGTTTATATGCAATATATCCCTTATGCTCCTGGCCGTCAACTATCCTCTCCAGATCGGGTGTGTTCGGGTTTCGGAAGGTTCGTCAGTAATGAATCGCACGTTTTTCATCCACTTTTGAGTGTGGTATACTCGACGGTATGGACACGCCCCTGCTGCAAACCAAACTCTATATCCCGGCTACTCGCCCCGACCCTGCCACCAGGCTCAGGACCAGCCTCGTCCCTCGCCCGCGCCTGATGGAGCGACTGAATGAGGGCCTGCCTGGCAGATTGACCCTCATCTGCGCCCCGGCCGGCTTCGGCAAAACTACGCTGGTCAGCAGTTGGCTGGAGCATGTCGACCTTCCGGCGGCCTGGCTCTCGCTCGACGAAGATGACAATGATTTGGCCCGTTTTTTGACCTACTTTATTGCCGCCTTGCAGACGATCCGGCCAGAAGTGGGGACGGACGTGTTGGCCCTGCTTCAATCATCGCCCTTGCCGCATAGTCACACGCTGCTCACGCTGCTCATCAATGAGTTGACGGCGATCTCAGAAAGATTTATTCTGGTGCTGGATGATTACCACACCCTCGAAACGGAAACCATCGATCAAGCCCTGACCTTTTTCCTTGACCATATGCCGCCGGCCATGCATCTGGTGCTGACCAGCCGGGTTGATCCCAACCTGCCCCTGTCGCGGCTGCGAGCCAGCGGGCAGTTGAATGAACTGCGCAGCGCCGATTTGCGCTTCACCCCGGCCGAGTCGGCCCGGTTTCTGGAGCAAATGACCGGACTGAGCTTAACGGCGGCGGAGGTGGCCGCGCTCGATCGGCGCACCGAAGGCTGGATTGCCGGCTTGCAGATGGCCGCCCTCTCGCTAAGACAGCGAGAGACCGTCGCCGTCACTCAGTTCATTGAAGATTTCAGTGGCAGCCATCACTACATTATGGACTACCTGGTGGACGAGGTGTTGCAGCAACAACCGGCCGAGGTGCAAACCTTTCTGCTGCATACCTCAATTCTGGACCGGCTCTGCGGCCCCCTATGTGAGGCGATCTTGCGGGGGGGCGAGGTGCCGGGGGGCGGTCGAGATTTCGCCCCGCCTCCCGTGGCTCCTGATGCTCCCAGGGCGCAAGAGCTATTGGCCTATCTGGAACACGCCAACCTATTCATTAATCCCCTCGATGATCAGCGTCGCTGGTACCGCTATCATCCGCTTTTCGCTGAACTGCTGCGCCAGCGGCTCCAACAGGCTTATCCCGATCGAGTAGCGGCGCTGCACCTGAGCGCCAGCCAATGGTATGAGCAAGCCGGCTTAACCGGCCCGGCCGTGCGGCACGCGCTGGCGGCGCAGGCGTTTGGCCGGGCCGCCACGCTGGTTGAGCAGGTCGCGCCGGCTATGATTGAGCGCAGCGAATTACCCAGGCTGCTAACCTGGTTAGAGACTTTACCGGAGGAGGAGGTGCAGGCCCGGCCGCTGTTAGCGCTACATTATGGCTGGGTCTTGTTTCTTAGCGGGCAAAATAAGCAGGCCGCAGCTCGTCTGGAAGCCGTCGAGGCCATGCTTGAAGCGGATGCAGCCAAACAGACGCCTGAGGTGCAGGCTCACATCGCCGCCATACGAGCTTACCTGGCGCGGTTAGCCGGCGATTTTGCCTCGACGATTGCCCTATCCCGGCAAGCGTTAACCCATCTGCCTGAGCAAGACGCGCTGCTGCGGGGCATGGTCACCTTTAATCTGGCCATTGCTCACTACTTTCAGGGTGAGTTCGAGCCGGCTTACCAACTGCTCACTGGAATCATTGCCACCGGCCAAACGGCTCAACGTGTGTCAAGCACCTTGTCGGCCATTTACCTCAACACGCAATTACTCCGGGCCCGGGGTGCCCTGGGACAGGCGCTGCAGCTTTGCCAGGAAGGGCTGGAGTTGGTCGCCCGGCGCGGTTGGCAGCATTTCCCGGCGGTTGGCTTCGTGTATGTGGCTTTCGGTGATTTATTACGCGAGCGCAATGAGCTAAGCACTGCGGCGGAATACCTGGAAAAAGGGATCGAGCTGGGGCAGGCAGGGGGCCATCCCCGAATCTTGATTATCGGCCACGTCTGGCTGGCCTGGCTGCGCCAGACTAAGGGGGATGTGACCGGCAGCCAGGAGACCATTCGAGCCGCTCTGCAAATTGACCAACAATACGAGGGGAGCCGTTTTTGGCCGCTGCCCCAGGCTGCCTGCTACCAGGCCCGGCTGTGGATCGCGCAGGGGGACCTGGCTGCAGCCAACCTCTGGGCGCAGGCCAGTGGCTTGACCCCGGCTGATAGCCCGATCACCTATCACTATGAAGTCGAGTACCTGACGCTGGCCCGGTTGCTGATCGCGCAAGGCAACCTGGAGGCTGCCGAGGGCCTGCTCTTCCGGCTGCACCGGGGGGCCGCAGCAGCCGAGCGCAATGGCAGCCTGATCGAGATTCTGATCCTGCAAGCCATCACCTTCGCCGCCCAGGATCACGGTGAGGAGGCCTTGCCTGCGTTGGAACAGGCCCTCGGTCTGGCTGAATCGGAAGGGTTTGTGCGTATTTTTCTGGATGAAGGCGCGCCCATGGCCGAATTGCTGCGTCAAGCGGTGGCCCAGGATCTGCACACCTCCTATGCTCTGGGTCTGCTGGAGGCTTTGGGTGAAGCCGTGACTGCTCCACAACCGCTCGTTGAACCCTTAAGCGAGCGCGAATTGGAAGTCTTACGGCGGGTGGCGGCCGGTTACTCCAATCAAGAGATTGCTCAAGAACTGGTCGTGGCCGTCAGTACGGTTAAAAAACATATCAACAACATTTACGGCAAGCTGGAGGTGGGGAGCCGGACCCAGGCCGTGGCCAGGGCGCGAGAACTCGGGCTCCTGTAAGACAGGAGCTCTCCGGTCCGTCGAGGCGTCCATCTTTGCGATGGACACCTGTTTTTTTATGAATTCACCCCCCACTACACCCCCCAATACATCCTTTGGTTGTTTCCAGCCACCCGACTCTTTGATACACTGCAATTGTATTCACAATACCTGTGAATAAATAAGCTAAAGGAGAAAATTATGAATGAAAGGAGATGTAAATATGGAAACCCCTTCGCCAATTAAGTTGATCGTTTACTCCGTCAAAGATTTAAGCGCCGCAAAAAAGGTATTTGGCACCTTCCTGGGCACTGAACCCTACGTGGATGGGGCCTATTACGTGGGCTATCGGGTGGGGGAGCTGGAGATCGGCCTGGACCCCAACGCGCAGGCGCAAGGGTTCACCGCCCCGATCGCCTACGTCGACACAGCAGATATCCAGAGCAGCCTGAAAGCCTTAGTGGAAGCCGGGGCCGAAGTGGTGCAGGATGTGATGGATGTGGGGGGCGGCCTGCTGGTGGCCCGGCTCAAGGATGCGGATGGCAACTTCCTGGGCCTGAGGCAATCAGCCGAATAAGAGGGAGGGGCGCTAGGAGCATGCAGAGCGCGGCCGGATTGACCTTTACATCAAGGATCTAAAGAAGACCATCGTCGCAGATTTGCAGAAGGCATATGATGATCGCTAATTCGGACAATTTTTATCTTGACACACCAGAATATGCGTTCTACAATATAGGCACTTTCGTCCTGGGTGGGTGAAAGACTGGCTTTCGCCCACCCCCGTCCCCCGTCCGCCGCAAACCGTTAGGCGGCGGGGTTTCCAACACAAGACAGTATGAGGAGGTTTTTATGAGCCCAAAGAAGAACACGCAAAAGTCCACCAAGAGCACCACCGCGAGCAACAAGAAGTCCAAGGGATTCACGGACGAGGAAAAAGCCGCGATGAGAAATCGCGCCCAAGAGCTGAAGGCGGAAGCGCGCGCGAACAAGGACAAGGCGGAAGGGGAAAGCGACGTGCTCGCGAAGATCGCCGAGATGCCGGAACCGGATCGCGCCATGGCGGAGCGGCTCCATGCGATCGTCCAAGCCAGCGCGCCGGCCCTTTCGCCGAAAACGTGGTACGGGATGCCCGCGTAT
>JAHELX010000125.1 GCA_024643945.1 Anaerolineales bacterium | reverse complement strand
GGGGCCCCCCCCATTGGGGGGGATCGAGGGGGGGACCTCCAACCTCGACCTCAAGCGCCACCTCGCCCTGCGCCGTGAACTTCACGGCGTTGGTCACCAGGTTGAGCGCCACCTGCTGCAGCCGTGTTGCGTCTCCCCACACCTTGGGCAACCCGGAGGGGATTTCAGCACGCCAGGCTAACCCCTTGCTCCGCGCCAGTTGCTCTCCCACCAAGGCCACGGCCTTGAGCGTCTCGCCCAAGTCCAGCGGCTTTTGAGCCAGATTGAGTTGCCCCATCTGGCTGCGAGCCAGGTCCAACACGTCCCGGACCAGGCTGCCCAGTTGCTGAGCGCCAATATGCATGCGCTCCACATCCTGCCGGTATGGTCCCGGCAGAGGCGGCCTGTTCCCGGCCTCCTCGCGCAGCATCATTTCGCTTAAACCGACCAGCAACACCAGGGGCGTGAGCAGTTCGTGGCTCACCATCGAGAGAAAGCGGCTTTTCAGGAGATTGGCTTCCTCGGCCAGCCGCCGTCCCGCCTGGGCCGCTTTCTGCGCTTCCAACGCCTGGTGGTAGAGTTCGACGTTTTCCGCCAGGATCTGCACCCCCTTGAGCGCGCTGCTGATATGATCCCGCAGCACCTGGGTCACATTGCCCCTCAAGGATGTCCCATCCAGCAGGATGAAGCCCAACTGTTCCTGGCGGAAGTAGAGAGGTGTGATGACCAGGCTGTGCTGCTTGTCGGGGGCCAACAACTCGCCGGGCACCAGGTGGCGGGACGGGAAACGCCAGCGGCCCTGCGTGCCACTGGCGCCGTCGGCTTCCAAGTCGACGCGGCCGGCCTCATTGTAGGCCAGGACCAGCCTGGCCCATCCGTCCGGCTTGTGCGGATCCTCGTACAAGCAGAGATAGCAACGGGCGATGCCCAGTTGAGGTAACTCCCGGGCCAGGATGTCCATCAGCCCGGGCACATCCAGGGCCACGGTCAATGCCTCACCAATGTGATGCAGCTTTTCGGCTTGGCGGTTGGCCTGCCACCCCCGATACGCTTCCACGCGGCGCGATCTCTCGCCAATCACAACCCGCGCCTGGTGCCACAGGTCCTCAGCGTACAATAACGTCCGGGGATCGCCCTGCAGGCCGGGCAGCAGGTGGCGGCGCATCTCAGAAGCGGCTCGCTGCCAGGCGACCACGTTGCCGCCCACTTCCGTGACCTGTCGCAACACATTCTCCAACGCGGACAGAAAAATGCCTGGCGTATCTCCCTGCGCCAGCCCGCCCTGCGCGGTCCAGCCCCGCCCCGCCCCTGGCGGGACCAGCCCCGCCCCTGGCGGGACCAGGGGGGGGAACCCAACGGGGTTCGGTGGCACGCAGGCCCGCAGCTCGGCCAAAAACGCGTCCAGGAGTTGGGCGGCCTGTTGCGGCACACCGTCTGCGGCCTCCAGTGCCTGCTCCATATCCCGGATAATCTGTTCCCGATGCGGGGCCAGCGCTTTCCAATCGCCCCTCCCTCTATCCCCCCCAGAGGGGGGGAAGAAAGGGGGGGATGCCTTAGCCTGGACTACGGCCGGGTCTAAACAGCCGCACGACTGGCGCACAATGAGCCGGGTGGGCAAAGATACCTGCTCCGGCACCGTCTCGCCCTCGATCAGGGCCAGCAGCATCCTGGCTGCCTGCCCGCCCCGTTCGTACGCGCGCAGCGGCACCGTCGTCAAGGGCGGTGTGACCAGGCGACAAATGGGCTCATTGTTGAACCCCACAAGGGCTACGTCGTCCGGCACATGCACCCCGCGCATTCGCAACGCCTGCAAGGCGCCAAACGCCAGCCTGTCGTTGACGGCTACAACGGCGTCCGGGCGCGCCTGGCGCTCATCGAACAGCACCCGGATGGCGTCTACGCCCCCTTGTTCCGCCCAGCCATAGGGCGGCGAAACCAGGTCGGGGATGAAAGGCAGGCCATACTCGCGCAACACGTCGGTATAGGCGCGATACCGCTCGGCCGCATCCCGGTGGCCTTCGGGCCCATGAATGAAAGCCAGGCGGCGGCGGCCGTGGACTTTGACCAGGTGGACAATGGCGTCACGCATGCCCTGGTAACTGTCCAGGACAATGCTGGGAATGCCGGCTAAGGCCATGCCGATGCTCACGATCGGCAGAGGCCGGTAGCCGTCACAAAATCCCCGGATGGCTTCCGGGCCGACATAACTGGCCAGGGACGAAGCCCAGACGATCAGGCCATCCACCCGCTCTTTGTCGATTAGCTCATAGAGGACATTGCTGCACGCGTTGAATTCGTAGGGATCGTTGAGATGCCCGCCGGCAAAGCCAAGGAGATTCGCCCCTCGCTCGTGGGCTGTCTCCAGCACCCCCGACCACAAGTAACCAGAGTTAAGCCCACTGACGACCTGGTTAACCAATAGGCCAATGGTCGGCCGCCTGGAGGAGGGTCCGTTCCGGGTTAAACTACTGATTCGCCAACCGTCCATCGCTTGGCATCTCCTTGTCCCGCTGGCAATGCCCCTGTCATTCAGCTCTATTATCTGCCAACAATCGCTGGCACAAACGAACGCCATCCATGGCGTTCACGATCCAATAATCGGCTCCCACGTATTGGCAGACTTGATCATTGATGGAGCCCCCCCCGATAATAATGGGAATACTCCCCAGGGTATGATCTGGATTGCGGCGGAACAGGGTGATGGTATCGCGCATCGCATCATAGGAACTGGTCAACAAGCCCGAGAGCCCAACAATGTCGGGCTTGACTTTTGCAGCCTGAGTGATAAATGCGTCGGGAGGGGCATCGACCCCCAGATCGTATACGGTGAAGCCGTAACAACTGAGTAACATGCCCTGGATGTTTTTGCCGATGTCGTGAATATCGCCCTGGACCGTGCCCAGCAGAATCCGGCCGGACTCGTTTCCCTGCACTTTTTCCTTAATCACCGGTTGGATCAACTCCATCACCTCGCGGAATATTTCGCCGGCCATAATCAGCCCGGAGAGGAAATACTGTCTCTGCTCGTACCGCTCACCGACCCGGCGCATCCCTTCCTGGCAATCCTCAACGATAGAAAGAGGATCGTCGCCATTGCTCAAACACTGCTGCACGAGCGCCAACGCTTCCTGCTCGTTCAATTCTGCCACGTGATGAATCAAGGCAGTCTGTATCTCTCGGCGGCCGGCTACACTGTCGTCACCTGGCAGCGCCATGGATCCATCAAAACTGTCAGCTTGCCTTCGATTATTCATCGCTTAGCCCCACTCTGGTGGTAAAACGCAGATAGTCACTGCGACAGATAAACCAGCCCCAACTGACCGGCTTATCATCGAAATCATAAAAAAGATGTTCCAAACAAAAAGCTGCCACGGGCGGTGGCGTGTGCAAGAGGTTCGCTTCGTCGTCATTTAACAAGCAGGCTTCGATACTCAACTCGCCGCGTTTGAGCAGTGCACTACCGGTGCCATCAAACAAACCTTGCAGAGCCGTCACCTCCATTTCGGCTTCAACAATCGGGCGCGTTGGATCATAAAGGAGGTACTCGCGGTGATAAAAAGCGGGGTCACCGTTGACGGCCAAAAGGCGACGAATGTAAATAGTTTTCGCGCCAACTGCCAGGTTGAGCTTGCGCGCGGTGCGTTCATCGGCTGAGACAATACGGACGTCGAGCAACTTGACCCTCATGGCGGGGTCGTCGAACAGGTCTTGTAGTTCTTGCAAATGAAAAGCCGCCCGACCCAGTTCCAGGGCCTTGACAAAAGTGCCGCGTCCCTGGGCCGTACTGACCACGCCTTCTTCAGCCAATAAATTAATGGTCCGGCGCACCGTCATCGGGCTGACCTGATAACTCTGGCATAGCATAGCCTCGGAGGGAAGTTGGTCACCAGGCCGAAACTTGCCAGCGGCCACCTGCCGCCGCAGAATATTGGCTAACTGGGCGTAAGCGGGTTCGTACGAATTCCGATCAATGACTTCGACAGGCAGGTCATTTTGATTAATCTTGCTTGTTTTCATCTGATGCTATTCTCGCCGGTGCAGATTGAACGAGCTCAATCCAGTCCTTATCCAGCAGGTATGGATCACAAGGCAGCTAATTATCACTCATAATCGATAAAAAGTCAATCTCATCTTGACAACTTCCCTATATAACTATATAATCTAATTGTCAGTGTCCTGGGTATGACTCTCTTCCCTATGAGGGTGTTACTACTCAGGCTAGTCCGGGTGCAATCCCACGGGGAGCAAAGCCCCCCTTGGGGGGTGCACCTTTTGGCTGAGTAGTCACCTATGGGGTTATTCAATCCCGGTCTTCTATTGTGGCCATTGAGGTGACTAAAAGTGACTGCAGCACGCACCAAAGTCGTTGCCTGTGCCACCGTCATCGAAGAGATACTCCCCATACTTCCGGAAGGTGTGACCTACGAGGTCCTCGATTTTGGTCTTCATCTAACCCCCGAAAACCTGCGAAACAGATTGCAAGAAACAATAGATGCAGCCAGTGCCGAAGCAGACACGATTATCCTGGGCTATGGCCTGTGCTCTATGGCGGTGGTTGGCCTAAGAGCCACCGGGTGTACCTTGGTCGTTCCTCGCGTGGACGATTGTGTTGCCATTTTTCTCGGCTCGCACGCGGCCTACAAGAGGCAAATCGGTCAAGAGCCGGGAACTTACTATCTCACCAAGGGCTGGATTGAGGTGAACGACACGCCTTTTGCTGAATACGCCCGGTTGGTTGAACGTTGCGGGCCAGAGCAGGCTGAGCGGTTGATCAAACTCATGCTCAAAAATTACACCCGCCTCGCCCTTATCGACACCGGTCACTACGAACAGGAACGTTACCGTGAGTACGCCCGCCACATGGCCAGGCAGTTTGGACTCTGCTATGAGGAGATTCCCGGTTCTACAGCCCTGATCAAAAAAATGATCTATGGCCCTTGGGACGACGACTTTGTGATCGCCCGCCCCGGTGATACGATCAGTTATGCCGATTTCAAAACAACTGCCACCACGACGTATAACCTGTCAGGCCTGCCAGTATGGAGACCGACTAATGCCTGATTCTATCCCCACTTCGCCAACTTATCAAGTCGATTTTGAACCGGTTGGCAAACGCGTCGAGGTTGGGCCAAACACCACCTTGCTGGAATCAGCTCAACAGGCCGGGCTGGCGCTGTCGTCGGCGTGTGGGGGCATGGGCAACTGTGGCCAATGCCGGTTGGTGATCCTGGCAGGCAATGTATCGCCGCCGACGGTTGACGAGAAGTATATCCTGACCGAATTAGAGTTGCAGCGCGGACAACGGCTGGCATGCAGCACCCACATCCATAGCGACGTCAAAGTCCACGTTCCCAAATCCTCACTCATTACTACACAACGATTACAGTTGGAAGCCAACCTGGGTGAACTGACGCTTGATCCGCTGATCCATGCCTACGATCTCGAAGTGCCTCCTCCCTCTCTGCACGATCCGCGTTCTGACCTGGAGCGCCTGGCGGCTGCCATTCCCCAAATCCCAAACCAGACAATTGGCGCTGAGCCAGCCGTCGTCCGCCAAATAACGTCTACCGCCCGAGCCTGCCCCGTGCCGGGACGGTGCAACTGGCGTTTGACCGTCTTTCTTCGCGACGCCGAAATCGTCGGTGTGGTTTCCTCGGGCTTGTCGCCAGTGGGTCTGGCCGTTGACCTGGGCACGACCAAAATCGCGGCCAGTCTGGTTGACTTGACCAACGGCAACGAACTGGCCGTGGCCGGGGCGTTAAATCCGCAGATTGGCTATGGCGAGGATGTCATCAGCCGACTGACGCATGCGTGGCGCAACCCCGATGGGGGCCATACCCTGGCGGCAATGGTCCGAGAGACCCTGGACGACCTGCTGGGGGAATTGACCGAACAAGCAGGTGTCAGTCGTAACCAGGTGGCGGATGTTTGTATTGTAGGCAACACCGCCATGACCCATCTCCTCATCGAACTGCCGGTTCACCAACTGGCAATGTCGCCCTATGTGGCTGCCACCAATTCCGCTATCAACACAAAGGCCCGCGATTTAGGTTTGACCACTGCGCCCGGGGCCTATGTCCATGTGCTGCCCGGTATCGGCGGGTTCGTGGGAGCGGACCACGTGGCGATGATTCTGGCCAGCCACCTGGATCAGACTGAGCAGGTGGCTCTGGGTATCGACATAGGAACCAACACCGAAATCGCTCTGGCCAGGCCGGATAGGGGCTTCTTGACTTCAGTGTCGTGCGCCTCCGGTCCGGCCTTTGAGGGCGCGCATATCAGTGACGGCATGCGAGCTGCCGCCGGAGCGATTGAGGCAGTCGAGTTGACGGCAACAGGGCTTAATTTGAAAACCGTCGATAATGCGCCCGCCATCGGTTTGTGTGGTTCTGGCATCATTGACAGCGTGGCCGAGTTACGTCGTTGGCAAATGATCAACGAACAGGGCCGGCTTGATCGTCACCATCAGCGGGTACGTGAAGGGGGGCATGGCGCCGAGTTCCTGTTGGTACCTGCCACTCAAAGTGGCAATCAACACGACGTAGTGATTACCCAAGACGACATCAACCAAATTCAGTTAGCCAAAGGAGCCATTCGGGCCGGGTTGGAGGTGTTGCTGGATGCCACCGCCACCGCGCCGGAGGAAGTGAAAGAGGTTGTCATTGCCGGGGCGTTCGGCTCATTTCTGAAGGTGCAAAGCGCCCTCGATATAGGACTGCTGCCTCGCCTGCCAAATGCCCATTACCGGCAGGTGGGCAATGCGGCGCTGGTCGGCGCTAAGTGGGCCCTGGTCTCTAACGTGGCACGAGAACGGGCCCGGCAGATCGTGGCTCAGACAAACTACCTGGAACTGACTACCTATCCAAAATTCAACCGGCGCTTTGCGCTGGGGATGCTTTTTCCTAAAGACCATGATTTAAGTTTTGTCCAAAGGAGTGATGGTGGCAGTCATTCATAAAGTGATGGCGGCTACGCGCACGGCTGGCATCCCCGACGAACATATTTACGTTGACCCACTGGCGATGACGATCGGTGCCAATATTCAAAGTGGGCTGATTTTCTTAGAAATGATGCGAGCCGTCCGCGAGGCATGTCCAGAGGTACACTATTAAATCATTGAGAGGAGGATACAATGTCAGAGAAACTTGTCAATGCCATCGCTGACATGAGGGAGGAAGAAGCCCTCAAGTTAGTCAAAGAGATGGTAGAAAGTGGTTCGGAGCCTATGGCGATCCTGGAGTCAGCCAGGGAGGCTATGACCATCGTCGGCCAGCGCTACGATGAGGGTACCTACTTCTTGCCTGAATTGATACTGGCCGGCGAGATACTGAACGAGATCACGGACGTGGTCAAGCCCGAGCTGGCCAAGTTGCCAACGATTGAGCGTCACGGCAAGGTGCTCATCGGCACTGTCAAGGGAGACATCCATGACATCGGCAAAAACATCGTGAGCTTTATGCTCGACGTCAATGGCTTCGATGTCCTTGATCTGGGCGTGGACGTCTCCCCGCAGAAGTTCGTGGAAGCTATCCGGGACTTTCAGCCCCAGGTGGTCGGCTTGAGCGGGTTTCTGACCCTGGCCTTTGACGTTATGAAAGAGACCGTCGAGGCCATCAACACCGCCGGCGTGCGGGACGGGGTCAAGATTATGATCGGCGGTGGTCAAGTCAGCGAGGAGATAAGGCAGTATGCTGGCGCTGACGCCTACGGTAAAGATGCCATGGCCGGAGTATCCCTCGCCAAGAAATGGGTCGGAGCCAAGTAAGAATCCTCAGCAGAGAAGATGGAGGTAACAAAAATGGAAAAACAGTTGTCACCAGAAGAAAAGCAGGAGGCCCTGTTTCAAAGGTGGCTTTCACCGAAAGACCCTCAGGGGAATGACCTTCCGTTCCAAAGCCCGGAAGCCGAGAAGGCGTACAAGGAAAGAATCACCAGGATAAAGGATGCCATCCAGATGAAGAAGAAGCCTGATCGGGTGCCGGTGATTGTAATCCCGAGCTTCTTCGCTGCTTTTTACAGCGGAATGACTCCCCAGGAGATGATGTACGACTACGACAAACTGGACGCCGCCTTCAGGAAATTCGCCCTTGACTTTGCAGCGGATGCGCATATCGGCGCCACGGCCCCCGGACCGGGGAAATTCTTTGAGATCCTTGACTACAAGTTGTACTCCTGGCCGGGCCATGGGGTCGCGCCCGAACATTCCTACCAGTGCAATGAAGGCGAATACATGAAGGCGGACGAATATGATGCCCTGATTCAGGACCCGTCCGGCTTCTTCAGTAATGTCTATCTGCCGCGCATATTCGGAGCGTTAGAGCCCCTCCAGATGCTCCCGTTTCTCCCCGGCATACTCGAGATATATGGAGTTGCCATTAACTTCATACCCTTTGGTCTACCTCCCGTCCAGGCCGCCTATAAAGCTCTTTTTGAGGCCGGGGGTGAAGCCTTGAAATGGGCAGGAGTCCTGGGAGCCATCGATGCTGAATTGGCCAGCGTGGGCTTTCCGGAGTTATGGGGCGGGTTCACGAAAGCGCCATTTGACGTGATCGGCGATACCCTCAGAGGCACCAAAGGGATCATGCTGGATATCTACCGGCAGCCCGATAAGCTCATTGAAGCGATGGAAGCCATAACGCCACTCATGATCAAGATGGGGGTAGGCGCGGCGCAAGTGACCGGAAAACCCATCATATTCATACCTCTACACAAAGGTGCTGATGGCTTCCTCTCCGATGAGCAGTTTGAGAAGTTCTACTGGCCGACCTTGCGGAAGGTCATGCTGGGCCTGATCGAGGAGGGATGCGTTCCAAACCCCGCGGCCGAGGGCGGCTACAACTCGCGTCTCAAAGTCGTCAAAGATCTACCAAAGGGCAAGACCCTCTGGATGATCGACCGGTCGGATATGGTAAAAGCCAAGGAAACACTGGGTGAGAATGCCTGCCTTCTCGGCAACGTGTCCTCCGCCATGTTGCACTTAGGCACACCCCAGGAGGTGAGAGATTACGTCAAGAACCTCATAGACACTGCCGGCAAAGGCGGTGGTCTTATCGTGAGCAATGGAGCCTTCTTTGATCATGCAAAGCCGGAAAACGTCAAGGCTATGGTTGACTTCACCAAGGAATACGGCGTGTACCGCTAAGTACTTGTCCAATAATATAATACCCGTGCGTTGGGTATAACTTTGCATTTCAGTAGGCAAATCAGGCGTAAACTGATTGCAAAAGTACTAAGTCATTTCTGGACAAGTGCTAACTCGGGGGAACCAGACCTGACAGGTTTCCGGTAGGAGCCTGTCAGGTCCGCTGGCTGGGATCAGGAAGGGAAAATGGAAATCAAAGCCGCAGTCGTTTTTGAGACATCGGGGGATTTCAGCATCGAACGATTGGAACTCTGCGATCCGAACGATGATGAGGTACTGGTTCGGATAGTCGGCGTTGGCATCTGCCACACCGATCTGGCCGGCCGGGACATGCATTTGCCGATCCCCCCGCCGCCGAGTGTCTTCGGACACGAAGGGGCGGGCGTTGTTGAAAAGGTGGGGGCGCGGGTGACCAAGGTCAAACCGGGCGATCATGTCGTATTGGCCTGGGACTACTGCGGGGCATGCACGTCATGCAAGTCAGGCAAGGAACTCTATTGTCTGAATTTCTTCCTGCACAATTTCCACGGCGCCCGTCCGGACGGCACCACGACCTTGCGAAAGGGCGATCAGGTCATCCATGGTTCCTTTTTTTGCCAGTCTTCTTTTGCCGATTTCGCGTTGGCCAACGAACGGAACGTCGTCAAGGTGCGGGATGACGTTCCCCTCGAGATCCTGGGCCCCATGGGGTGCGGCGTTATGACCGGTGCCGGGGCAGTTATGAATTCGCTTCAGCCCAGGCCCGGGGCTTCCATCGCCATATTCGGTGTCGGCCCGGTGGGGATGAGCGCTGTGCTCGCTGCGGTCGTGTGCGGCTGTACGACCATTATCGCCGTAGATATCTATTCGGACCGTCTGGAGATGGCCAGGGAATTGGGCGCCACGCATCTCGTCAACGCCAGCCAGGTGGACCCGGTTGAGGCGATCCTGGACATTACCGGCGGAGGTGCGGAATTCAGCCTGGAGTGTGTCGGTAACCCCCAGGTGCTTCGGCAGGCCGTGGATGTTCTGCCCCGCCTCGGGGTTTGCGGACTCCTGGGGGTTGTGCCACCGGGCACCGAAGTCAGCCTGGATATGGACCTTCTCATGAACGGCCGGACGGTTAAGGGGATCCTCGGAGGCGATGCCATTCCGGATCTGTTTATCCCCAAGTTGATTGAACTGTATAGCCAGGGGCGGCTCCCCTTTGACCGGTTGATCACATTCTATCCATTCGAGGAGATAAACCAGGCAGTGGAAGACATGGAAAAGGGGCGTGTGATCAAACCGGTTCTGCGACTATAGCGCCAGGCAAATTTGTCGTTGAAAGGAGACGGACATGAAGTTCATAAGAGTGAACATGAGCGAAAAAACCGTTCATGTTGAAAATGTGCCCCGAGATTACATAGGGCTCGGCGGCAGGGGGCTTACATCCGTCATGATCAACGCAGAGGTGCCGCCCAAATGTGATCCCCTGGGACCGGAAAGTAAGCTCATTTTTGCCCCGGGCCTTTTAAGTGGTACCCCTCTGCCGAATACCAGCCGAATGTCCATAGGGGCGAAAAGCCCGCTGACAGGGGGGATCAAAGAGAGCAATGCGGGGGGAACCGTTGCTGCGGCTTTAGGTCATCTGGGAATTACGGCGGTAGTTGTCGAAGGGCGAGCCCCGGAAGGAGAACTCAGCTTCCTCAGAATCGACGAGAAGGGAGACGCCAGCCTTATTCCAGCCCAGGAATACAAAGGCATGCGAACTTACAAACTCGTGGAGAAGATCCTCGAGGCCTACGGAGAGAAAACCTCAGTGCTGTGTATCGGGCCGGCTGGTGAGTATAAGCTGAACGTGGCTTCTATCCAGTCTTCTGACGTTGATGGGCGCCCCTGTCGCGCCGCAGGGCGAGGGGGCCTGGGGGCGGTTATGGGAGCCAAAGGGCTTAAGGCCCTGATCGTAGACCAGCGAGGGAAGAGCGCCGATGTCATAGCCGATCCGAAGGCCTTCAAGGAAGCGACCAAGGCTGTGGTCAAGGCCGTAAAAGAAGATCATATGAGCAGTGAAGTGATGCCCAAACTCGGCACCGCCGGCCTCGTGGCGCCTGTCAATTCCATGGGTGCCTTTCCCAGTTATAATGCCAAAAAGGGCGTGTTGGACGGTTGGGAGAAGATCAGCGGGGAGACCATGGCCGAGCTTATCCAGGCGCGGGGTGGAAAGACAACCCATAGAGGCTGCGACCAGTGCAGCATCCAGTGCTCCAATGAATTTGTGGATAAAGAGGGGAAGTATGTAACCAGTTCCCTGGAGTATGAGACCATCTGGGCCACGGGCGGTATGACCGGCATTACCGATCTGGACACGATTGCCCGACTCGATAAGCTGTGCGACGACATCGGGGTTGACACCATGAGCACGGGAGTGGCCGTTGCCGTTGCCATGGATGCCGGGTACAAAGAGTTTGGAGATGCCGAGGCGGCCATAGAGATGGTAGAAGAGGTCGGCAAGGGCACAGAATTCGGAAAGATACTTGGAAACGGCCCGGCTGCTGTAGGCCAGCATTTAAACCACGCCCGGGTTCCCGTGGTCAAGGGTCAGAGCATTGCCGCTTATGATCCGAGGGCCATGCTGGGGCACGGCGTTACTTATGCCACTTCACCCATGGGTGCCGATCACACGGCGGGGAACCTGGTCGGGGCATACTTGCAACAAATGCTCGATCCATTGAAAGCGGAAGGTCAGGTTGAGACCTCCAGATTCCTTCAAATCGCCATGGCCGCTTTTGATACTATGGGACAATGCTTTATGGCGAGTGTAGCCATGTTGAGCCCTGAAGGTTTCGAGGCGTTTCGGAAGGTGATAGATGCCAAATTGGGCACGCAGCTTGGGCCGGACGACTTCCCCCACGCCATGGGGGTCCGGGTGTTGAAAGCAGAGAGGGAATTCAATAGAAAGGCGGGGTTTACCAATCAAGACGATCGCTTGCCCAGGTTCTTCTACGAAGAAGCCCTCCCCCCGCATAAC
>JAHELX010000124.1 GCA_024643945.1 Anaerolineales bacterium | reverse complement strand
GTCAGCGGTGTGCCACAACGGGCGCAAAAGGCGTCCCCCGGGTGGTACAGGACGCCGCATTGAGGGCAGGTATCGGCCAGCGAGGCGCCGCAAGCAGCGCAAAAGGCATCGCCGGGCTGGTAGGGCCGTCCGCAATCGGGGCAGGCCAATGCATGTTTGCCTGATGCCACGGCATGTTGGATGAGCGCGCTAACCTCAGCCTCCACTGCCGCTACCAGATCAGCGGAGTGCCCATCGGGTGCGGAGTGCCCATCGGGTGCGGAGTGCCCATCGGGTACGGAGTGCCCATGGGGTACGGAGTGCCCATCGGGTGCGGAATGCCCATTACCGTCGGAGCGCAACTCGGCGACGGCATTCTCGATCTCCGCGTCCAGGGCGGCCTCGGCTTCCGGCGCCAGACGGTCGAGTTGCCGCAAAACTTGGGCAGCCTCGGTCATATACCGGCTGCGGACAATCTGATAGTCCTCGTCGGCAAGTTTGCCTGTCTCCCGGTCGAACTCGGCATCTTTAAGAGCAGCGTAGATGGCATCGCGGCGGGCGACGAGTTCGTCGACGGTGAAAGAGGCCGGCCCCCCTAACGGCAGCAACTGGCGTACATCGCTTTCTTTACCCTGCGAGTACTCCGCCGCAAACAGAGGGCGAAAGACAAAGGCAAAAGTCCCGACGATCAACAAGGCAATGAGGACGATAGGAATGACGGTCACGTTACGATCCCCCCCCGGACAGCAAGCGGTCCAGCAGTCCGTAGAGCTGGGGCTGGGTGAGAGCACCAATCTGGACGTGTTGGACGACCCCGTCTTTATCTATAAAAAAGGTTTCAGGCACGCCAGTGGATTGATAATCCTGAAATATTCGAGACCCGATATCGGGGCCGTTAGGGTAGGTAATCCCATAGCGGTCCAGGTAGCCCAGGCCGGCGCTATCAATGTCCAGATAGTCCACTCCGATGAACCAGACGCCCTGGTCCCGATAGTCGCCCCAGGCCTGCTCCAGCAGCGCCATTTCTTTGTCGCACTCCACGCACCACGAGGCCCAGAAGTTAACGACGACCACCTGACCACGCATATCGGCCAGAGAGAAGTGTTGGCCATCGAATTCACCGTTGAAGGCCGTCAGCTCAAAGTTGGGGGCCGGGTGGCCCTGCAACACCGTCGAGGTTTTCGGACGCAGCCCAAAGGCCAGCACGGCCACCAGGGCCAAAAGCAACCCAAGTATGAGCAGTAGCCAGACTCGCCGGCGCCGAGATGGTGTTGTTTCTACTCTTGCTTGTTCCACGATACTCACGATAACTTCTCCAAATCCTGTTGCACGCGTCGCAGGTATTCATCCTGCTGATTATCCGTTGCACCTGACACGTCGGTGACCTCTACACCTGGCGCGTACCTTGCCGGCACCGCGGCTCGCCGTTGCAACCAGCCCCGCATCAAGTAGGCCAGCCAGGCCAGGCCCGCGACAACAGCTATCACAGGCAACGCCCATACCCACACGAAGAAACCGCGCTTGGGCGGCACCTGCAACACATGATCACCATAGCGGGCGGCGAAGTAATTCAGAATCTCTTGTTCGCTCTTGCCCTCGGCCAGCATGTCGCCGATTTGGGCGCGCCACTGAGCGCAAGTCTCGGTCGGACAATCGGCCACGTTGATGCCCGTGCAGGTGGGACAACTAAGCTTCTTAGCGACAGCGTTGATTTCGTCGGCGGTGGGCTGCTGGGCCAGGGCCGGCATCGCCATTAAGATGGACAACAGGGCGAGGACGACGAATAACCAGAGCAATTTGTATTTTTTTATGTTCATAACACTACCTACAGCGTATTGCGTGCTGCATAGCTATGCTGGTATTGCGCGGCGGGGAGCACCGGCCAGCGCCAGGCGGCGATCCTCGGCCGGATCAGGCCAGGCGGCAACGGCGGTGCCCAGGACGAAGACGAGGCCACCGAGCCACAGCCAGTTGACGAGCGGGTTGACGTAGGCTTTGAAGGTAGCCGTCGCGCCGCCGTCCTCCCAGCCGGCCACAATCACGTACAAGTCTTCAATTAACGAATTGCGCATAGATGGAATAGTCATCGGCTGCTGTTGCGGAATGAAGAAATCATGAGTGGGATGCAACACGCCGATTTCCCGCCCATTCCGGCTGACGCTCAAGGTGGCGCCAGTGCGACTCACGTCGTCCGGAGCGGGCAGCGTGCGCAAGCCCTGGTAAGTCAGGGTGTATTCGCCGGTGAAGGGTGAGGTAATGCTAAGGGACTCACCGACGGCCAGGTTGCGCTGAGTTTCTACCTGGAAGAAATTGGTGCCGATGACCCCCAGTGCCATCATAATCACCCCAAAGTGGATGAGGTACCCTCCGTAACGACGCCGGTTGCGCCCCATCAAGGTCCGCAAGGCCGACAGGTACCCTTCACCTGCACTGCGATGGCGAGCCCGCATACCGCGCCAAAACTCCAGCAGGGTGACGGCGGCCGTGAAGGCAGCGATGCCATAGAAGAGCGAGACCGGCAACACCCGCGCCTCGGTTCCGGGGAAGATGGCCAGGTCGCGCAGTCCCAGGGCGAAGAGCCCCCCCGTCACTATCACGCCTACTACCGCCGGCCAGAGCAACAAGCGAGCTAGCTTCTGTCTTGATGCCCGCCGCCAGGGCATCAAAGGGGCAATCCCCATCAGCACCACCAAGGCCGCGAACAGCGGTCCGTTCACCTGGTTAAAGAATGGGGGTCCCACAATAGCCTTCTGTTTAGCCACCAGTTCCGATACTACGGGGAAGATAGTTCCCCAAAAAGTGACGAAGAAGATGGCCAGGAAGAACAAGTTTTGGAGCAGGAAGATCGATTCCCGCGAAAACATCGAGTCCAGTTCGTTCTCACTCTTGAGAGTGTCCAGCCGATCAAAAAGCAGAAGGACAGAAGAGATAAACATCGCGCCGATGAAGGCCAGGAAGAGAGGTCCGATACCTGATTGGGCGAAAGTGTGCACCGACGAGATAACGCCACTGCGGGTGAGGAAGGTGCCAAAGATGACCAGGCTGTAAGTCATAATAATCAGCACCATATTCCACACTTTGAACATGCCCCGCTTCTCCTGAATCATCACCGAGTGCAAAAAAGCGGTGCCCGTCAGCCAGGGCATCAGGGCGGCGTTTTCCACCGGGTCCCAGGCCCAGTAACCACCCCAACCCAGCACGCCGTAAGCCCACCACGCGCCCAGCAGCAACCCCATTGAGAGGAAAAGCCACGCGACCAATGTCCAGCGACGGGTGGTCCGGATCCAGAGGTCTCCCGTCTGGCGGGTCGCCAGCGCAGCGATGGCAAAGGCATAAGGGATGACGAAGCTCACGAAGCCCAGATAAAGCATAGGAGGGTGAATGATCATACCCCAATGCCGCAGCAACGGGTTAAGGCCGTTGCCGTCGGCTGGCGTGAAGCCCAACTGATGGAAGGGGTTGATGTTGACCATATCGGCTAACAACTGGGCGCTACCGGTCAACCCCAAGGCACCCAGAGGCGCAGCCAGCAGGGTCCACACGCCGGAAATCAAGCTGATGAAAAAGACTAACGTGATCTGGGTCACGGCGATGACGTAAGGCATCAGCGTGCGCATCTTACCCCATTTGCGCAGCAAAACGGCTCCACTGAAAATAGACATCAACCACGACCAGAAGAGCAACGACCCGGCCTGACTGCCCCACAGTGCCGTCATTTTGAAAAAGAGAGGCATAGCCCGGTTGGTCACCTCGGCCACATACATGGTGCGAAAGTCGCTGCTGATAAGCAGATACTCCAGAATCACCACGGCCAGGGTTAATAGGCCAGTCACAGTCAAGGCAGCGTTGCGCGCACTCATCACCAGTTCAGGCGCCCGCCGCCGCGCCCCGACCAATGCCACCACAGCCGCGTAAAGGGCTAAAACTAAAGCCAACAACAACGCCCCATATCCAACGTTCGCCATCCACGATCCTCCTGGTAAATCAGCAAACACCTGTCCCCTACCACACCTGGGGTGTGGCACAGGTGCCGCAGGTGCGGGTCAACAAATCAGCAAACACCTGTCCCATACCACACCTGTATGGGGTACTAGCGGACGGCTTCTACCTTTTCTTCGGTAAAGCCGCTCTCCTCATAGCGAGAGGGACATTTGAGCAAAAGGGTCTGAGCGGCAAACGCGTTCCCGTCGAATTTGCCCTCGACGATAGCTTCGGCGTCGTGACGCATCTGGTCGGGCTTAGGGCCGTTGAAGATCACGGGCAGGGTGTCACCGCTCTCGCCAGCAACCTCGAAGCGCAGAACCAGGTCGCGCGAGTTGAAGTCAATGGTATCGCCGACTACCTTGCCCGATACACGCACATTGCGATCATAAATGGCAGGTCCCTTGTTATGCAATTCTTCCACGGTCAAGAAGTAGGCAGCAGTGCTCTGGGTGGCGGTGAAGACGAGATAGATGAGTGCTACCGCAATCACCGCGCCTCCGATGATGAATTTGACGCGCTTATTGGCCGCGCTGCTGCGGGCGTGGGGTTGCACTTCAGTCATTACTTGAAACCTCCGTTACAGTGTTTTCTTTATCACGGCCGCATCGATGCCCACCACAGTCGGGCGTCGGCGGACATCGGTACGCCCTTAAGGGCAATCAGAAAGGGATAATCGCCTATCCGAAGCATGTGCTCATAGGTAAAGTATCTGTCCAGTTTGGGCTGGGCATACACCTCCTGCATTGCCGCGTACCAGGGCAGGTCGTCCGTCTTTTGATAATGCCAATACTCAAATGCTTTAAAGTGCCAGGTCCAGCTAAAGTCTTCGTCGTCCCAGGACGAGATGCGAGTCCAGCCGTATTCACGGGCCAGGGCGGTGAAGTCTACGTAATAGCCATACAGCACTGGCTTTTCGATACCCCCCTGATCGGGGGCAATCTCGGCCCGCGCCCGGTAGCTGTAATCCCATGGGTTTACGGTGATGGGCCGGCCACAACTACCGCCCTGGTCAGCGCAGCGCAAGAGAACACGCCAATAGGTCTCGCCCCCTATGTCGTCGCGGACGATTTCCATCACCTGGCCATCGTCGGTATGATACTCAAACAGAGTGTCCACAGCGCGCCCGCTCTTGTGCCAACTCGCGTATTCCGACGTATCATTGAAGAAATCATAGGGACGCCAGGCCTCTGAGACCTGCCCCAGGAAATCGTAGCCTATTTCCTCGGCCACCCGGCGGCGCAGAGCATTGTACGAGTCATCCACCCGGTCGCTCAGATAGGGAGTCATCGCCGGACTCGGGAGGTTCAGACCAGCCACCGGCACCAGGTCCCATGGTTCACCATCGCCGCTCTGGCTGGGGGTCAGCTCTTCTACATATAAGGACGAGGGCCCCGTATCGACCACAGTGGACAGCGGCGTGCCGTAGTTGACAGCCAGGCCACTCCAGGTAGCTCGCCCGTCCAGCCAGGCCACATCGGTCAGGCGCATCGGCAACTGATGCGCCTCGCCCGGAGCCAGCCACAAAAGCTGCTCACCGTCGAAGCGCCGATGGAGCACCGCCAAGCGGTCCCCTTCTGGCGACCAAGCCGGGCCGTCGTCACGCCCCAGCCAGGTAACTTGCGTCACCGGCCCGCCACCGGCTGCAGGAGTCGAGACAGCCATCGAACAGATCTCGCGTTCGCCCAACCAGTTTCGGACGAAGGCCAACCGCCCGCCATCCGGGCTCCAGGCAGGCCATTCCTCAGCAGCTTCACTGTCTGTAAGTTGGGTCAGCGCGCCGGTCTTCAGGTCCAGCGCAAATAGATCCTTGTCCCCCTTCCGCCAGGAGGTGAAGGCAATGCGGCCCCCATCCGGGCTCCAGGCAGGGGCAAAGTCGCCAGACGACGAGTCGGCGGTCAGATTCGTGAGCGCGCCATTCTCCAGGTCTATTATCCAAATATCCAGGTCACCAGCGCGGAACGATTCAAAAGCGATTTGTGTCCCACCCGGGTTCCAGGCAGGCGCACCGTCGTAAGCCGGGTGATCGGTCAGACGCGTTTGCTGACCCGTAACCAAGTCTAAGATATAAAGGTCCCAATTACGATCGCGGCGCGAGGCAAAAGCCAATTTCGTCCCATCGGGCGAATAAGCCGGATCTCGATCTTCATCAGAGTCGTCGGTAAGTTGCCGCAAATCACCGCCAGCCTCATCCACACTATACAGGTCCCATTGGCTGTGACGATAAGCGGCAAAGGCAAGACGCGACAAGCCGTCAAAGGCCCGGGCGGTGGAGTGTGCAGGCACCGGCAAGGCAAGAGCGATCATTAACCCTATGCCTGCCACCCTAAAAGCGTACCAACGCCGGATAGGTGTATCTTCTTTATGAGGATGCGACGCTTGCACCTTACATCCTTTGTTGATCGGCTAAATGTATGAGAATCTATCGAACAGCAATACGGCATCCCTCTACCGCCCCTCGTCAGGATGTGCAGCCAGAGGGATGCTTTTTAGACAGGTCGGAGTGTATTTAACCACAAAATATATTTAACCACAAGCGCATTAACCTAAGATTAAAGGTTATGGCGAATTGGGAATTTCGTAGCAATTGACTGAAATCATTGACAAAGGGCATGGGGCATGCTAAACTTTCTCTGGCGCACTTTCGTGTCCAATCAAAGCACTCGTTCATTTATGACCTGGCATTTTTCTCTCTCTTTTGCTGGTCAAAAATGCCAGGTCATAAATGAACGAGTGCAAAGAGACGAGGCCTCATTAATTGGAAACGCAAAGCGTTTACGTTGACGATAGCTACGCACATTACGCCCGGGCAGGCAACGGGGAGTCGACCCTGGTCTTGCTTCACGGTTGGGGAGCATCGCTGAAGCAGTGGAAATGGTTGTTGCCGATTGTGGCGAACGCTGGCTACACGGCCTACGCCGTTGATCTATTAGGCCACGGCGAGGCTCCGCGACTCCCGCACAATCACACCATTGAAGACTACCAAGATCATCTGAGCCAATGGATGAAAGCTCTTGACATTCAGCACCCTATTTTGTTGGGACATTCGTTGGGTGGCTACCTGAGTTTAAAGTATGCCCTTGAGAATCCGGGAACGGTGCCCGGACTGATCCTGGTGGATCCGCTTTATAGCTACCACCAGTTTGACCACCATCGCCAATCTGCCCGGCGATTACTGAGCAGGCCCAGTACACTGACAGTACTCGAAATCTTTTTTCGTTACACCCCAATCTGGCTCATCGAGGCCAGTCACCGCTGGAATCGGAGCGAATCTGCCGATGTACCCGCAACGTTACGCCGCCAGGTCGCCTTAGACTACAAACGGGCCGATCCTCACATCCTAAGAACGCTCCTTAGCATTGGTGACCTGCGACCATGCTTAGGTCAGGTGACAGCGCCAACACTGGTAGCGTGGGGTTGCCACGACCTACTGTTGCCCCACGACTCCTTTGAAACTCTGGTTGATCTGCTGCCAGCAGCCTGGGGACATTGCTTCACCAACATAGGCCACAACCCCCACCTGACTCGCGCACCCAGATTCACCAAGCTGATTCTGACCTTTTTGCGCCAGGTGAAAGGTGACAATGCAAGCTCAGGAACTACACCAACCGACGCGAGGCAACTATGGACACCCTTCACAGTCATGGCCCCCACCGACCACTGATACTGGCACATCGTGGCGCCAGCCACTGGGCACCCGAAAACACATTGGCCGCCTTTCGGCTGGCGGCTGAAATGGGCGCCGACGGTGTCGAACTCGACGTACAGCTTTGCAAAGACGGCGAAGCAGTCGTCATCCATAATTTCACAGTAGACGAGACCACCGACGGCAGCGGGCGGGTTAAAGATTTCACCCTGGCTGAGTTGCAGGTGCTCGACGCTGGCGGCTGGTATGCGGCCGAATTTGCCGGCGAACGCATCCCTGCCCTGGCCCAGGTGTTGCACGAGCTTGGCCCTCGGCTGATGCTCAACATCGAACTCAAAACGATGGCCCTCTTTACCGACGGGTTAGAAGCAGAGGTCGTCAGGCTGATCGAAGACACCAACATGGTGCATCGCGTGATCGTCTCTTCCTTCAACCCGGTAGCGCTCTGGCGCGTCCGCCGTCTGAACCGACATATTCCCACCGGCTTGCTTTACGCTCCCGACATGCCTCGCCACCTGCGTGACCGCTGGCTGCAGCCCCTTGCCCAGCCCAGTGCCCTCCATCCTCGTTGGGACATGATTGACGAGCAGAGTGTCGCCGCCGCACACCGCCAGGAGCTGGTGGTGAATCCCTGGACCTGCGACGAACCAGATGCCATGCGTCGTCTGATCGGCTGGGGGGTAGACGCCATCATCACCGAGCGCCCCGACCTGCTACACAACCTCTTGTCTAGTGCTGCGGCAGGGGAATAGAGAGGCAGACATTGAAAGGGAAGCGGCCGGAAATAGCGGATGATGGGGCAGGCTCCAAACTCAGACCTCCATCTTCAGGCAGACATTTGCCCCGCCAGTTCCTGCGGCTTGCCTTTCACTTGCTCTACTATCATTTGGCCTGGACCTATGACCTGGTAGCCTGGCTTGTTTCATTTGGGCAATGGGCAACCTGGCGGCATACTGCCACCCTCTTCTTGCAAGAGGGGCCTGTTCTGGAACTGGCCTACGGCACCGGCGGCTTTATGGCCGATATGGCGGCGTGCAGCCTGTCGCCGGTGGGATTAGACCTTTCGCCTTATATGGCGCGCATTGCCCGGCGACGATTGCTGCGGCGGGAGGCCATGCCCCAATTGGTAATGGGCCAGGCGCAGCATCTTCCCTTCCCGGACGCTTCATTTGCTAATGTAGTGGCCACCTTCCCTACAGAATTTATCCTTGAGCCACAAACCTTGGCCTCGGCCGCCCGAGTTTTGCAGCCAGGGGGCCGCCTGGTGGTAGTTGTGATGGGTTATCTAAAAGGACCTGCGCTCTTGCGAGGCTTCGTCGAGTGGCTGTACCGAATCACCGGCCAGCGGGAGATTCCCGAACCGAAACCCCTGGACCGTCTCCGGGCATTTGGGTTCGCCGCTCGCTGGGAAGACGCCACGCTGGAGGGAGCCACGGCCCGGCTGCTAGTCGCCACCCGGTGTTAGAAGCTGATACCTTTCGGGGATGTTCCCCTCACGTGTCATCTGTCTACCGGCCGTTTCGAATTCTATGCCAGATCAGCCACTTGCGGCCTTCCATCCAGAACGTTCCGGCCAGTGCCGTGCCAGTGGCCAGCGCCCACTCCCCGCCACTCAAGGCGACCGTTTTCAGGGCTGCCTGCACCCCCGGCACGCAGGTGACCAGCAGGACGAAGGCGACTGTCGCGACGCCCCAGATGACCATCAGCCGGTTGGAAAACAGACCCAATTGGAGGAGCGGTTGGCGCTCTGAGCGCATGTTCAGCGCCAAGAGCACGTGACCCAGCAGCCAGGTGACGAAGGCCGCTGTCCGGGCCCTGGCCAGGCTGGCGGCGCTGTACCCGGCACCTCCCTGGGGCTCAGCCCAAAGGGTGACCAGGTAGACGACGGACACGGCGGCGAAGAGTCCGGCGGCTGAGCCGAAGATGCTCCCGACCATGGCCCGATCCATAAAACGCGCGTGGGGGTCGCGCGGGGGGCGGCGCATGAGATCGGCCTCGCCTGGCTCGGCCACGAAAGTGGCCGCTGCGGCCAGGTCCATAAAGAGTTCCATCAGAATAATCTGGATGGGAGCGAAGGGCACCGGCACGCCCAAGAGGGTGGGCAACAGCGTCGCTGAGACAAGGGCCACCTTGCACGCCAGGTAATAACGCACGCCTTTCTTCAAATTAGCAAATAGAACGCGCCCCTCCTCTATGGCCCGCACAATGGTGGCGAAGTTATCGTCGGCCAGCACCATGTCACCTGCCGCACGGGCCACATCCGTCCCTCTCTCGCCCATGGCCACGCCGATGTGGGCGGCCGCCAGCGCCGGGGCGTCGTTGATGCCGTCCCCAGTGACGGCCACGCGCTCCCCCCGTCGATGCAGCGCGCGTACGATGCGCAGCTTGTGTTCGGGACTGGTGCGGGCATACAAGGAGACCTGGCCCGCGGCTTCTTGCAAGGCATGGTCCGAGAGCGCGTCCAGGTCCGGGCCGGTCAATATAGGGGCATTTCCGTCCAGGCCCACCTGCGCGGCGATCGCCCGCGCAGCAAAGGGGTGGTCGCCGGTGATCATGATGGGACGAATGCCGGCTGTGCGACAGGCCACGATAGCCTCTTTCACCTCAGGGCGGGGTGGGTCGGCAAAGCCCACCAGCCCGACGAGGGTAAGATCGGACTCGGCCTCGTCCCGTGCAAGGCGGCCATCGGCGCCCATTTTCCGTCCGCAGGGCAGGTGCGCCTCGGCGCAACCAATCACCCGCAACCCTTCGGCGGCCATGCGGGCCGCCTGCTCCAGGGCGGCCTGCCTTCCCGCTTCGGACAACGGCTCTTCACCCGCCTCGGTTCGCCGCCGTGTGGAACGGGCCAACACCGCTTCGGGCGCACCCTTGGCCACGACCCAAAGTTGGCCGCCCTGGTCATACACCACCGACATCATCTTGCGGACATTGTCGAAGGTGAACTCGTCGCGCAAGGGAAGAGACCGCCGTAGCCCCACCACATCCAGCCCGACTTCCTGCGCTGCCCGCAGCAGCGCCGTTTCCAGGGGATCGCTGGCGAGTTCGCCGCCGAAAACGGCGGCGTCGCTGCACAGGGCACCTACCTCCAACAGCCTGTGTTCCATCCCTGCCGGGTACAGCCGGCTGACCTGCATCCGATTCTCGGTGAGAGTACCGGTCTTGTCCGTGGCGATGACGGTGACTGCACCCAGCGTCTCGACTGCTTTCAGCTCTTTGACGACGGCGTGTCGCTGGGAAAGGCGATAAGCGCCCAGGGCCAGCACCATAGTAATGATAATGGGCATCTCCTCAGGGATGGTGGCGAAGGCCAGGGAAAGGCCGGTGAGAATCAACTCCTGCACTGACTGGTCGGTCAGCAGCCACCCCAAAAGCGGCACGATCACGCTGAACCCCAGGGCCAGCCAAACCAACGATCCACTCAGCTCCCGCATCGCCTGCTGAAGTGGCGTGCGCGGTGACTCCACCTGGGCGGCCAGTTGGGCCACGCGCCCCAGTTCGGAGGCCATGCCGGTCGCTACTACCAACGCAGTCCCCCGGCCCCGGGTGACCGTCGTACCGGCGAAAGCGAGATTGGGTCGTTCGGCCAGCGCGGTGCTCTCGGACAGGGTGAGATCGGGATCTTTGTCGATCGGGACCGCCTCGCCGGTGAGCGACGATTCGTCCACGGCCAGCCCGTAGCCCTCCAGGATCCGCGCGTCGGCCGGGACGCGCCGGCCGGCCCGGAGCAAGATCACGTCACCGGGCACAACCTCTTCGAGGGGGACCTCGACGATTCGTCCGCCACGGCGGACCGGGGCCGTCGGCTCGGCCATTTTACGCAGAGCGGCGATGGCTTCCTCGGCGCGCCATTCGTTGAAGACCTCGATGCCAGCCAGGGTAAGGATGACGAAAAAAATAGTAAGGGCATCGGTCAGTCCGCCCCACAGCGTATACAGGACGCCCGTGACCAGGAGGAGCAGGACCATAGGCTCGCGAATCTCCTCCAGAAAAATCTCCAGGATGGAATCTTTTTCCTCCTCGCGGAGTCGATTCGGCCCGAACTGGGCCAGTCGCTGGCGTGCTTCCTGCTCGCTTAAGCCGGAAAGCCTGTCCGTGCCCAGGCGGGCGCATACCTCCCCGGCAGTTAGCGTATGCCAGGGACGCGTCGGCTTTCCCTCTTCCGGACGCCAAGTAGCTTGCTGTGTGTCGTTCCTCATTGATATCTCTTCCTTGAACGTAACCACCCACGTAGGTGCATTGCACCTGCGCCGGCTGAGCAATTACCTCGAATCCAGCAAGGCCATGGCTTCAACCACCAATGCGCTGCGCTCCAGGCGCGAGAGCCAGCTATTACGGGCAATGCGTAGCGTGCTGGATGCCCGGTAGAAGCGGGCGCGCTCGATCAAGGTATCAACACCCACTTCTCTCCAGCCATCTCCTGCTTCAGGCACCATAGCGCGCAGGCGACGGCGTATCCATTCGTGGTCCACACAGCGCTCTGGCTGCGATCCACCTCGCCCATCAACGCTTCGCGCCCGTCCA
>JAHELX010000769.1 GCA_024643945.1 Anaerolineales bacterium | reverse complement strand
GTCTTTTGATTATCAGTCAGGATGCTATAGCCAGCTATATGGCTGGTCCGCCTATTCGCTATTGGGAGTGGGCAACAGCCCTGTCCGATTCTCTGTTCATTACCTTGGCGGTGCCATCTGCTTCAAAGGACGTGCAACCTGCTGGCTTCGACCTGGTCTGCTACCGCAATAAGTCTGACCTTTTGGCCCTGGCCCAATCCGCTGATGCCGTGCTCGTAAGTGGTTACTTGTTGCGTCGCTATCCCTTTCTCCGATCTCTTGCCTGCCCATTGATCGTAGACCTGTCGCACTCGTTTGTGCTGGAGAGCCTGCAAACCCTGGCCTCGCACGATCATCAGAGGCAATGGGATGCCTTCAGCGACCGTTGGCAGGTTCTAAACGAGATGCTGTTGGTGGGGGATTTTTTTGTGTGCAACACCGAGCGCCAGCGTGATTACTGGCTGGGTATGCTCAGCGCCCTGGGGCGCGTGAATCCCGACACGTACGCTGACGATCCGGCCTTACGTCGCCTGATTGCGGTTGTGCCCTTTGGTCTGCCGGGCAGCCCGCCACAAAAAACACGGCCCGTGCTGAAAGGGGCCTATAAGTCAATTCGTGCCGAGGATAAGGTCGTCTATTGGGGGGGTGGAGTTTACGACTGGTTGGACCCACTGACCCTGATATATGCGGCAGCTCAGATCAGCCAGCGCCGCGACGACGTGAAGGTCTTTTTTGCCGGGGTGCGTCACCCCAACCCGCACGTGACTCCGATGCGCATGCTGGATGAGGCATTGGCCTTGAGCCAGTCGTTGGGACTGACGGATCAGATCGTCTTCTTTAACGACTGGGTGCCTTATCAAGAGCGAGCCGACTATTTATTGGAGGCGGACGTTGGCATCAGCCTGCATCTGGAACATCTGGAAACGCGCTACGCCTTTCGCACCCGGGCTTTGGATTACCTGTGGGCCGGCTTGCCCATGATCTGCACCGAAGGAGATGCATTGGCCGATCTGGTGGCCGGGGAGAATCTGGGCCGGGTTGTGCCCTATCAAGATGCGCATGCCTTGGCCGGAGCTTTGATTGACGTGCTGGCACAACCTGATCTGCGCGCCGAGCTGGCCCCTAACTTCGCTCACGTTGCGGCCCGTTACACCTGGGAGGTAGTGACCCACCCGCTGGCTCAGTTCTGCCAGTCACCACGCCTTGCCCCCGACCGGGGGCGATCCTTGTGGACAGGGACGGAGGCGAAGATGGGGAACACTGGCGCCCTATGGCGCGAACGGTTGGGCAAGGGGTGGCACTTGTTGCGTCACCAGGGGCCGCTGGCTCTCTGGCGGGAGGTGGTGAGCTTTTTGGGTTGGCAATGGGGGCGCTAAGGTGAACATTTTACAGGTTGTGCACCGCTTTTGGCCGGACCTCGCCGGCACCGAAGTCTACACCCTCAACCTGGCCCAGGCCTTAGCCCGCAGCCACAACGTGCTGGTCTACTATCGAGACCATGCCAGCCGCGCCCCTGGTTTTCAGGCAGTGGATGACACGGTTGCTGGCTTGCCGGTGCGCCGGGTGAGTCTGAATCTGACCGGTTTGAAGCGTAACCGATACCGGCAGTTTGTCTCGTCTTACCACAATCCTGAGATCGAACGCGATTTTGCGCAGACGTTGGATCGTTTTCAGCCCGATATAGTGCACTTCCAGCACCTGATGTACCTCTCTGCTAATCTGGTGGAGATCGCGCGTCGGCGAAACATCCCGGTGGTGATCACCCTGCACGATTTCTGGTTCAAGTGCAACAACGCGCTGTTGCTGCGTTACACCGGCGAGATATGTCACGACAACGAGGGTTTCCGTGCCTGCGCCGATTGTGCGACCCGGCAGCGCCGCCGGCCGGGGGCGATGCGCTGGCTGATGGCCCGCATCTTGCGAGGACGTGACCGGTTGCTGCGCCGGGCTCTGGATCAAGCGCAGGCGGTCATTGCGCCTTCGCACTTTCTGAAGGATCAGTTTGTCCGCGACGGCTATTTACTGGCCGAGGCCATGCAGGTTGTCGAGAATGGGATTGATACCGCTGGCGTCTTGCCCCACCGGGAAAGAACCGAAGGGGAGGCGGTTAAGTTTGCCTACATCGGCAGCATTGCACCCCACAAGGGAGTGCATATCTTGGTCCAGGCTTTTAACCGAGTGCAGGGTCCTGCTCACCTGGACATTTACGGTGACTTAGAGGCGAACCCGGCCTACGTGGCGGAACTACGCCAAAAGATCGCACACCCCGCTATTTCCCTGCGGGGACCGGTGGCACGCCAGGACATCTGGCCCGTCTTGAGCGAGATAGATATCCTGGTGACGCCGTCGTTGTGGTATGAAAACTCGCCTGTCATCATTCAGGAAGCCTTTGCGGCGGCAGTGCCAGTGATTGGGTCTGACCTGGGAGGGGTGGCTGAGAAAGTTCAAGATGGAGTCAATGGCTTATTGTTCCCGCCAGGGGATAGCCAGGGATTGCGGATGACCTTGCAGCGGATGGTGGATGAGCCGGGTCAGATTGAACGCTTGCGGCGACGGGTTGCATCTGTAATGTCCGCTGCTGAGAATACTCGACAAATTGAAGCTATCTATACTGAACTTTGCTATCAGAGACGTGATAAAGTTTGGGATAATCCGCAGCGAGCTGCAAATTTATCATGAACCAAGCACCTTCGGCATCCATCATAATCCCTACCTGGAACGGCATCGAGTACATTGAAGATTGCCTGGATTCGCTGCTGGCCCAGGATTATCCTGAGTTTGAAGTGATCATTGTGGATAATGCCTCGAGCGATGGTACCCCCGAATGGGTAGCAGAACACTTCCCCATGATCACGTTGATCCGCAATGAGCAAAACCTGGGGTTTGCCGGGGGCGTGAATGTGGGCTTACGGGCCGCCAGGGGTGACGTCTTGATCCTGTTCAACCAGGACGCTGCCGCTGAGCCTGGATGGCTGCGTGCCCTTATCTCCGGCCTGCTGGCGGCACCCGACATTGGTGTGGTTGGCTGCAAGATTTATCATTGGGATGGAAAAACGATCTGGCATGCCGGGGTGGAGTACGATCCACATCGGGGGCTGACTTTTCTGCGAGGTGCGGGTGAGCTTGATAGAAAGCAGTACGATCAACCGGCCGACATGAGTTCTGTGGTTGGGGCCGCTATGGCCTTTAAGCGAGAGCTGTTGGCACAGATTGGTGGATTAGACGAGGATTTCTTCTTTTATCTGGAGGATACTGATT
>JAHELX010000768.1 GCA_024643945.1 Anaerolineales bacterium | reverse complement strand
TCGCTCTGGAAAGCCGAGGCTGTCTTGACGAAGAGCGACAGTGGGCGGGCATGCAGACCTGCCTCGTGTTCGATGCGGAGAACTACTTCAGACACGGGTTGTCTCTCCAAACTGATGACGACTGTGAAAGCTAGGCCGATAATAGGCCCGGCGACGCCAACACGGCTGCCAGATCTCCCAGGAAACGAGCACCCATCGCACCATCTACCACCCGATGGTCAGCCGAGAGGGTTAAGCTCGTCATCGGCCGGATGACAGGCTGTCCGTTTACGGGAACCAGCTTTTCCGCGATGCGTCCCAGGGCCAGGATACCAACCTGAGGCGGGTTAATGATGGCGGTAAAGGAGTCCACCGCAAACATACCCAGATTTGAAACCGTAAAAGTGGCGTTCTGCACATCTTCGGGCGTAAGTCGATCAGCGCGAGCACGCTCGCTGAGTGCATGTAACTCTGCTCCGATCTGTGCAACGCTTTTCCGATCAGCATCGTGTATTACGGGTACAATCAATCCCTGCTCGCGGTCCACCGCAACGCCCAGATGGACGGCATGATAGATATGTACTTCTTCGTCGTGGCAGTGCGCATTGAGCCAGGGATGGCGGCCGAGTGCCCAGGCCACCGCCTTGAGAAACAACGCCGTGATAGAGACCGGTTCCTGGCCGGATGCACTAAGCCAGGCATTGATCTCTCCGCGCAAAGCCTGGATTGGCCCGGCGTCGATTTCGGTTGTCAATGTGAAGGCTGGAATGGTCTGGACGCTTTGCTGCATACGTTGCGCAATGGTGCGGCGTATGCCTGTCAGTCGCACGACTTCGACTTCGGGGGAGGGCGCGGCTCTCTCTGATACACTCGGAGCGGCTGCCGAGGCTGCAGCCTGCACGTCGGCCTCTTGAATCCGGCCACGTGGGCCGGTGCCAGTAACGGCCATGAGATCCACGCCGTGCTCACGAGCCACGCGGCGGGCGGCGGGAGTGGCCCGGACATCTGTACCGCTCGGCTGTTGGGCCACAAAGCGCTCGACGTCCTCTTTAGTGACGCGCCCTCCCGGACCACTGCCCGGGATGGAACCAAGATCTACACCTGCATCGGCGGCCAGGCGAGCAGCGAGGGGGGTGGGCCGAACAGCAGCAGGCTGGGGTGAAGCAGTCGTTGATATGGGTTCCGCTGTTGGGGACGGCGTTGTTGCTGGTTTGATCGACTCGGGCGGCGCAAAGCTTTCGTTGGGTTCTCGAATGTAGGCGATGACGGTGGTCACGGGGACAGTCTCGTCAGCCTGGACACGAATGCCGGCAAGAATGCCATTGGCCGGGGACTCGATTTCCATGTTGACTTTGTCAGTCTCAACCACCGCCAAGGGCTCGCCTTTTTCGACGCGGTCGCCCTCGTGTTTGAGCCACTCGACGAGGGTGCTTTCGGTTTGGTCCATACCGAACTTGGGCATGATCACTGGCTTGGCCATAAGTGTTATTTCTCCAAAGGGATACAAACCGGCTACAGGTCAGACACGTCTTTCCAAAAGCTCAAGAGCAGCCGATACGATGTCTTCCACCTGGGGAATAGCACGGCGCTCCAATTCCAAGCTATACGGAATCGGGACATCCAGGCCGGCAACGCGCCTCACTGGCGCGTCCAGGTAATCAAAGGCATCGCTCTCAACCACACTGGCCGCGATCTCACCGCCAAAGCCTCCGGTGCGCACGGCCTCGTGGACAACCAGCAGCTTGCCGGTCTTACGCACTGAGGCCAGGATAGGTTCCATTTCCAGTGGCTTGAGGGTGCGTGGGTCGATCACTTCGACTTCGTACCCCCGTGCAGCAAGCTGTTCGGCCGCATCGAGCGACTGGTGCACCATGTAGGAGGTGGCCACGACGGTCAAGTCGCTGCCCTGACGACGGACTTCGGGGACGCCCAGCGGCACCGTGTAGGGTTCCTCAGGCACTGGGCCCTTGATCTTATACAGTAACTTGTGCTCTACAAATATCACGGGATTATCGTCACGGATGGCGGCGATGAGCAGCCCTTTGGCATCATAGGGGCTGCTGGGCATGACCACTTTGAGGCCAGGGACGTGAACGAACCAGTTTTCCAGGCTCTCGGAGTGTTGAGCGGCGGCGCCAGTGCCGCCGCCACCCGGCATGCGCAGTACCATGGGCACCTTGACCTTGCCACCCAACATATAGCGCAGCTTAGCCCCTTGCAACACCAACTGGCCCATTGCCAGGCTGACGAAGTCCATGAACTGGATTTCACCCACGGGGTGCATTCCCATCAGGCCAGCACCGATGCAGACACCAGCAATGACCGTCTCGGAGATAGGTGTGTCGCGCACCCGCTCGGCGCCGAACTCATCAACGAGGCCTGCGGTAACGCCAAAAGCGCCGCCATAGGCGCCGATGTCCTCACCTATCAGGAAGACACGCTCATCACGTTGCATTTCCTGGCGCATCGCCTCGCGGAGAGCTTCTGCGTAGCTTATCTCACGCATCAGGCGTACACTCCTTCCAGTACTTCGTCGGGCTCGGGATAAGGGCTGGCCTCGGCAAAGGCCGCAGCTTCCTCAATAGTCGCCTGCGCCTCAGCCTCAAGTTCAGCAGCGCGCTTCTCGTCGAGCCAGCCGTGCTTTTGAAGATAGCTCTGCAATCGGGCAATTGGGTCGCGGGCCTGCCACTCTTTGACCTCTTCCCGGGTGCGATAAGCCTGCTGATCGCTCTTAGAGTGACCCTTCCAACGATAGGTGATCGCCTCAATGAGACTTGGCCCCTGGCCGGCCCGTGCCCGCTCGGCTGCAGTACGTACCGCATCGAAGACCTCCAGCACATCGTTGCCATCGACCATGATACCCGGAATGTTGTATGCACAGGCACGCTGGCTAAGATGCTCAATGCTGAAGGCGTTCTTAACTGGCATCGACATAGCATACTGATTGTTCTCACAGAAGAAGACTACCGGCAGTTGCCAGATCGCGGCCAGGTTAAGCGACTCATGGAAAGAGCCCTCATTGACAGCGCCGTCCCCGAAGAAGGAGACTACCACCCGATCAAGCTTCTGCAACTTGATGCTTAAGCCAACGCCGCAGGCAAGGGGCAGCCCACCAGCAACAATGCCATTGGCACCCAAATTACCCAGTTCCACTTCGGCAATGTGCATCGAGCCGCCCCTGCCCCGGCAGTAGCCAGTCTCCTTACCCAGGAACTCGGCCATCATACGCCCCACATCGGCCCCTTTGGCGATAGAGTG
>JAHELX010000767.1 GCA_024643945.1 Anaerolineales bacterium | reverse complement strand
TCACGCGTGTATTCGATGCTCATCGGGCCCGCCTAAAAAGGCTCTCCACAATAAAGCACCCAGCCACGTTCTTTCGTCTGTGAGTCGACTCCTGGATGAAATGGCGCAGACTATAGCCTTTGGGTAGAATTCGGTATTGAAAGAATTCCTGAGCTGTGATATAATTATATGCGGATGTCATCTTATCATTACCAGTTATCACCTGACTCTGCACATCAATTCAAAGGAGGGCCAAATGCCTGAGCCAAAAGGGAGGCTGATCAAAGGAGATCAGTTAAAAGCGCTGGAAGGCGGCAGTTCTTTTGCATCTCTATTACGTCAGGAAGGTGATGAGATCCGCCGTGATGTCTTCATGCTATTGAACCCCGAGGACAGCGTGTCGGGTAAGTTACAGGCAGGCGTGACTATTGTCTACCCGGGTTGTAGCACGCGAGGACACTCGCATGCTGACCGGGAGGAAGTGTACTTTTTCACCCGAGGCAGAGGCATTATGGGCGCTGACGGTGAGGAGTGGAAGGTCAAGGCAGGTGATACCTTCTACGTCAAGCCTGGCCCGTTTCATACCACGCGCAACCCCTATGACACACCATTGGAGTTTTTCTGGATTACCATAAACGTTGAATAGGCCTCTGCCGGATAACCCCCCTTTTGCTTAACTTGAACCTGTGCCAGACGTGTGGATGGGACTGTCCAGACGAGAGAGAGATGCCTTGAAATCAGATTACGCTATCCCCTTTGGCGAAAGCACGTTATCATTCCGGCTGCCAGATGACGTGACCGCTCGGCTGCTGAGCCCTGTCAAGCAGTCACCCTTACCTGACCCTGAAGTGGCCATTGAGTCAGCTCTGGATACTCCGCTGGGTTCGCACACTTTAGAGCAAAGTGAACGAACCCAGGTTTAGATAAGCCTGAAGGAGGAAGATCCGATGTCAGGTCCTTATTACTTTCAGATTACGACCCAAATCATCTATGGCCGATACAGCGCCAGACGCATCGGAGAGATCGCCGGAAAATTAGGCGTGAAAAAAGCCCAGATTGTCACCGATGTAGGAGTTGCCAAATCCGGCGTGCTGGATCAGGTGTTGGCGCCGCTGAAAGATGCGGGTGTCGCCACAGTCACATTCGATGAAGTCGAACCCAATCCCACCATCCAGACTGTGGACAAAGCTGCCGAACGATTTGCCAGGGAGGGATGCGACGGAGTGATCGCTCTTGGCGGCGGCAGTCCCCTGGATGCGGGCAAGTCAGTGGGGGTGCTGGCCACGAATCCTGGTAGCACATCCGACTATCTGGGCATAGATAAAGTGAAGAAGCCTTGCGCTCCTGTGATTTGTGTGCCAACCACGGCTGGCACCGCCGCCGAAATCACCGATGTGGCTGTTTTGAGCGATCACGAGAAGAAGATCAAGATGGGGCTGCGCAGCGCGTATGTCGCGCCGCGTGTCGCGCTGCTGGATCCAATACTCACCCTGAGCTTGCCCCCCGGTCCCACCCGTGACTCGGGACTGGATGCTTTGACCCATGCCATTGAGGCGTATGTCAGCGTTAATGCCTGGCAGGCGAGCGATGCCCTGGCCTTGAAGTCTATCGAGTTGGTAGGACGCTACTTACGGCATGCAGTTCATAACGGCAATGATGTCGAGGCGCGGGATGGTATGCTGACTGCCAGCCTGTTGGCCGGTATGGCTTTCCATAACACCAAACTTTGTCTGGTGCATGCGATTACCGGTCCGCTCGGCGGGTTTTACAATCTCCCGCACGGCGCGAGCAATGCCATTGTCTTGCCCCATGCCATGAGGTTTATGCTGCCCGGCGCGGTCTCTAAATATGTGGATATAGCGGTAGCTTTGGGCGAGCAGGTGGAAGGCCTTTCGGAACGTGAGGCCGCCGAACTGGCGACTGAGGCAGTAGAGCAATTGTCAGAAGATGTGGGGTTGCCGGAAGGGCTGTCCGTCTATGGCGTGAAAGAGGAGGATTTGCCAGCATTATCAAAGACCATCGAGGGCAGCTTCATGGTTCCTCTTTCGCCGCGTGTGGCAGCGGCTGCCGATATCCTGGAGATCTGTCGAGCTGCGTTATGAAACCCTGGCATGTGCTCCTCTACGAGGATATGCATCAAGCAGGCAAGCAACTCTTGAGTGAAAGAGCAGAGATCGTCTTTGCCCGTTCTCTTGATGAAGACGATTTGATCGAACAGGTGAAAGACGTGGACGCCGTGATCATCAGGGCTAATGGCTCTGTGACTGCCCGGCTGATGGATGCGGCACCGAAGTTGAAAGTCATTGGCCGGCACGGCGTCGGAATTGATGCCATTGATCTCAAGGCGGCCAAAGAGCGAGGCATCGTTGTTTGCAACACGCCGGTTGCGAATGTCGAATCAGTTGCGGAACAAGCTGTAGGGTTGATGCTGGCGGTATCGAAGCACATCGCGCGCGCCGACAAAGCAATTCGAGAGGGACGCTGGCACGTTCGCTATGCGTATATTGGGCAAGAGCTATACGGGCGCACCCTGGGCCTGATAGGCATGGGGCGTATTGGCGGACGTGTAGCCGAGATCTGCCATTTTGCTTTCCATATGCCTGTTGTCTACTACGACATCGTGAGTTATCCCCAAGCCGAAGAAAGGCTGGACGCCAGAAGACTTACGATGAATGAAGTGCTGGCCCGGGCGGACTATGTGTCGTTGCACGTGCCACTGCTGCCTGCTACCCGGGGGTTGATTGGCCGGGAACAACTGGAGCTGATGAAAAAAGGGGCCACCTTCATCAATACGGCCCGTGGCCCCATTGTTGACGAGGCAGCTTTAGTGGAAGCTTTGGCCACCGGACACCTGGCAGGCGCAGGGCTCGACGTATATTGTGTTGAGCCCATAGCAGCGGACAACCCTTTGTTACACCTGGAAAATGTGGTGCTCACACCCCACATGTCCGCTCACACAGACGACGCTCTGCGGGCAATGTCTCTGGTGGCGGAAGACGTGCTTCGGGTTCTAGAAGGCCAGCAGCCTGTGTATCGGGTTGCATGATATGCACCCTGACATTGAGGAGGTGATTAACTATGCCCAATGGATATTGGGGGCGAATCTTGCGAGTTGATTTGAGTAGCGGAAAGATCAGTGTTGAGGAGCAAAACGAAAAGTTCTATCGCCAATATTTCGGGGGTTGGGGGATTGTGGCCCATTACTTATTGCGGGAAGTCCCTGCCGGTTGCGATCCACTGAGTCCTGAGAATATTTTG
>JAHELX010000766.1 GCA_024643945.1 Anaerolineales bacterium | reverse complement strand
GGGGCTGGATGCTCGCGGAAAATCTGGGACGAAACCCCTTGTCGGGGAGCATTTGACATTTGACCAGGAAGCCATTATACTTAGTCTAGTTGTTAATACAACTGAACAAATCGCTCGTATTCAGGTACAACTAACTTCAGAAGTGCGTGGCACTTGGACCTGTCGGGCACAATATTCCAAAATGGGCGAAACAGATTATAGGGCAAAGGCGATGCAGCTTAAATTAGACCCTATCCCTCGCTATCACCAACTCCAGCAGATCCTGCGTAAACGGATCGAGTCAGGTGAATTCAAACCCGACGACCAGTTTCCTACTGAGAATCAACTATGTCAGGAGTACGGCGTCAGCCGGGGCACCGTCGGTCGAGCAATCAAAATTCTGGTCGACGAAGGTTGGCTGCACCGGATCCGAGGTCGAGGGACTTTTGTCAGCCGCCCATCTCTTACCCTCGCCTTCTTTCATTTGACTAACTTTGCCGACGACATGCAGCAACGCGGCCTGGAGCCCGGCACTAAGCTTCTCAGTCGAGAGGTGATCCCTGCCGACGAAAAGATCGCTGCCGTTCTGCAAATTCCTGTGAAGGCTCCGGTCATCAAGATCTCTCGGCTACGCTTGGCCAATGGCCGCCCTATGGCCTACGAGACACGCTACCTCGCCTACGATCTCTGCCCTCATTTGATGGGCGAAGATCTGGAAGAACAGTCCATCCACAGCCTGATTATCGACAAGTATGGTATCCCCTTGATTCGAGCCTGCCACTCCATAGAGGCTCGTGTAGTATCCGAGCAAGAAGCAAAAATCCTGGAAGTCGAACCTGGCTCGGCCTGCTTCTTCATCGATCGGATTACTTACACCTCTCACGAGCGACCAGGAAGCTGGTACCAGGCTCTTTACCGGGGCGACGAATACCGCTTTATCGCAGAATTTTAAAACGCAAGGTCCCGACTAACCAGACGGAGCAAGGCCTATGGGTTATCTGCTGGCCACGATGGCCGCCATTCTGTGGGCCACCTTGGGCATTCTGGGCAAGTTTCTGTACGGCTACAATGCCGATCCTCTGACAATTGTTACCATTCGGGCAGTCATTGCCTTTGCGACCCTGGCGCTCATTTTGGCGATTGCCAACCGACATCTGTTGTGCATTGGGCGACAGGATATCCCGTTTTTTGCTTTGTACGGATTGGTTGGCGTCACCTGTAACTATGCATTCTACTTTTATGCCCTTAACCTGACCTCAGTGACGACCGCTGTTATCCTGCTGTATACCTATCCAGCCTTGGTGGCCCTATTGGCGACTTTACTCTTAAAAGAGCGCTTGAATTGGATTAAAGGCCTGGTCTTGATTCTGACCTTTGCCGGGTGTTTTGCCGTGGCTCAAGGCTACGACCCCACCGCCCTGAAGCTGAACCTGAAAGGGGTGTTGTTTGGCCTGGGGGCCGGGGTGACCGCGGCCATTTACAGCTTGTTTGGAAAAAAGGCCTTGCAGCGATACAACTCGTGGACGACAGTTTGCTATGCCTTTGGCTTCGGTGCCCTGTTCCTGCTGGTCCTGCGCCCGCCCCAGGTCATTCTGTCTACAGGCTACCCCTGGCAGGCCTGGATAGCTATTCTGTCCCTGGCCTGGTTCCCGACCCTGCTCGCCTATGCCCTGTTCATGGCTTCGATGAAGTACATCGAAGCCAGCAAGGCCAGCATCACCGCTACGCTGGAACCGGTCGTCGCCTCGCTGCTGGCCTATGTCGTTTTGGGAGAACTCATCGAGTGGCCGCAACTGATAGGGGTAGGGCTGGTGTTAACCGGCATCATTGTACTTCAGTTCTCACCCCGGCTCACCCAGTCAAAACAAGATCTCGCTGCCAGATAAGAGAGATAGATTCGTGTCCCCAGCCATCTTGGAGACCTTCCGCGAGATCTGATCGGCGAAAGGAGGTGATGTTCGAGACTATCCAAACACTGGTGGTGTTAGCAATTCCCATTGAATTATAATAAGGAGGATGAAGAATGAAACGCGGGATTGTTCTGCTTATTGCTCTGCTAACGGCGGTCAGCTTGCTGGCCGCTCAATGCGCGCCGGCGACTCAGGCTCCAGCCGCAGCGACGGAGGCTCCAGCCGCAGCGACGGAGGCTCCAGCCGCGGCGACAGAGGCCCCGGCTGCGGCAACCGAGGCGCCAGCGGCGGCGACCGAAGCGCCAGCGGCTGAAGCCGGCACCATTAAGATTGGCTTCTTCTCGCCGACGACCGGTTTCGCTGCCGCGGACGGCACCAGCGCCTTGCAGTCGGCCCAATTGGCGGTGAAGATGATCAACGACAAAGGCGGCGTGCTTGGCAAGTCGCTGGAACTGGTGTACTACGACGACGCAGCCAAGCCGGACCAGGCCTCGTCCATCTCCCGCAAGCTCATCGAGCAAGATAAGGTGGTGGCCGGCATCAGCGGGTCTTACTCTGGCGCCACCCGCGCGGCGGCTCCTATCTTCCAGGAGGCGGGCATCCCCATGATCTCGGCCTACGCCATCTACCCCGATATCACCGCCACTGGCGACAAGATCTTCCGCGTCGGCACCCTGGCCACGGTGCAGGGGCGCGTCGGTGCCGAACTGGTGGGCAAGGTCCTGGGTGCCAAGAAGGTGGCCATCCTGACGGTTGACAACGACTTCGGCGTCTCTCTCACCGATGGCTTCAAGCAATACGCGGCCGAACTGGGGCTGGAGATCGTTCTCGAAGAGAAGTATCCTCTGGGTGAGACGGAGTTCCGTCCCATCATCGGCAAGATCAAAGAAGCTAATCCTGACGCCGTGTATGCCACCGGCTACTACAACGAAGCCGCCAACCTGGTCAGCCAGGCGAAGGATGAAGGCCTGGCAGTCCAGGTCATCGGCCAGGAAGGCTACGATTCGCCCAAGTTTGTCGAACTGGCGGGTGCTGCTGCCGAGGGGACGATCATCACCACCGACCTCAACCGCGACAGCGATCGCCCCATGACCAAGCTCTTCCTGGAGCAGTACAAGGCTGAGTACGGTGAAGACGCGGATATGGTTGGCGCTTCGGCCTTCGACGCCGTGCAGGTGCTGGCCTACGCCCTCAAGACCGCCGGCAGTACCGATCCCAATGCCATCACCGCTGCCATCGCCGGGCTGAAGGACTTCGAGGACGTGGCCAGCGGGCCCTTCTGGTACTACACCCCAGGCCGGGAAGTGGTGCGCCCCGTCAGCTCGCAAATCGTCAAGGACGGCGCGTTCCAT
>JAHELX010000765.1 GCA_024643945.1 Anaerolineales bacterium | reverse complement strand
CCGGATGAGCTCGGCCAGGGCGGCGCAAATCCGCTCCAGGGGGCGGCCAAAGTTCTCGCGTCGATGCGCGGTGACGAGGATGAGGCGTCGCTCCCAAGGCAGGCCGCTCAGCGGCCCGGCTTCTGGACGGTAAGGTCTGCCGGCCACCATGAGCAGGGCGTCAATCACCGGATTACCGGTGACGTAGATAGTTTCGGGTGGCACCCCCTCGTGCAGCAGGTTATCACGCGCCCAGGCGGTGGGGGCGAAGTGCAGGTCGGCGACCACCCCCGCCACCCGGCGATTGATCTCTTCGGGAAAGGGGCGATATTTATCGTGGGTGCGCAGCCCGGCCTCCACGTGTCCCACCTGGATGCGGTGATAAAAGGCCAACAGGCTGGCCGCCATGACGGTCGTGGTGTCTCCCTGGACCAGCACCCAATCGGGTCGCTCGGCGGCCAGCACCGGTTCCAGATGGGTAAAAACCGAGGCGGTTACCTGGGCCAGGGTCTGGTCTTTCGTCATAAGGTCCAGGTCATGGTCAGGAACGATGTCAAAGAGTTCCAGGACCTGGTCCAGCATTTGCCGGTGCTGAGCGGTAACACACACCCGTGACTCCACCCGATCGGGATGAGCCTCAAGCACCTTCAGCACCGGGGCCATTTTAATCGCCTCGGGGCGCGTGCCGAAAATAGTGAGTACCTTAAGAGGGTAGGACATATACTTTAACGATCCTGGCTCGCAACTTTGCCGGCACCATGCGTCAGATTGCCTCCTCCGCCAAGATTATGCGCCAGCGTTCGCGCTCAAACGGTGCCAGATCCCCTGCCCGCCGCAACACATACAGTTGATACTCCGCCTCGGCATCCAGGTCGGTGGCACACAACAACTCCCCTCGGACGACATCTAACGCCAGGTAAGGAGACGCCTCTGATAGAATCACCAGGTCCACCCGGCTCACCTCCAGTAGATCCTCCAGTTCAAGCATCAACTCCACACGCTCACGTGCCGTGAGGCAGCGTCCGCGTGCGGGCAGCACGCCGATGTCGGCGTCCGAAGAGGGATGCGCAGCCTCAACCTCTTCGCCGCTCACTCGCGCGGCGATTTCAATAGCCCGGCTGCCAAAGACGTAGATCGCTACTAGATCATACTGTCCGGCGAGGGCACACAGGCGCTCTTGAATGTCCGGTCTCTGGCGTCTCACCAATAATCCCTTTCAATCGTTCACGCTCAAAAGGTCCAGGTCTGGCACTTCACCACGAATCCCATCGACCAACTCTTCGTAGAGGCAGTTCACAGTTCCACTCCGTAGCGCTGCGTGTTACGCCCCCGTGGAACCCGGCAGGCTATTCTCAGAGCAAACCCTGACAATGCTCCAAGACGTAGCGGGCGTCCTCCAATGCCATGCGAGCATCGGCCTCAACATACAATTGCTGGGGCGGCGCACCGATTTCCTCATCCCCGTAGAAACTCGCCTCCCGTTCGCGCCGCAACCGCCTTGAGATGGAAGCTATGTGGTCAATTTCCTGCCGAAAGGCCTCCGGAAACTTCTCCCGGTGATCCTTTAATAGAATTCCCACATCGTGGATGTGGGGCACTTCGACGCCAACTATTCTCAAGGCCGCTTTGAGAGCCAGCTTGACCACTTCTTGAGCGCGTCGAACGGCAAGATTCCAGACGCCGCAGCGATATGCCCCCTCGACCTCCTGGAAGATCTCCCTGGCCTGGGCCAGATAACTCTCGGCCATTTCGAGATTGGTCATAATTCGAATACTTCGCCAGGGGTGTAGTCTGGCTTCAACTCCCAGTAGCGAATTTTACCCCGTTTGACCCGCCGCGCCCCAAGGCGCAGGAAAGACTCGCGGAGACGCTCCAGGACAGTGGAAAAGAAGCCCTCTCGGTCGTAGAGGATCAGGGCATCCTGGAGCAGATCAAAATACAGTGGGGTCACCCGCGCAGCTTCCTGAGGGGTTTTGAGGAGCGGCGAGAAACCAGTTAGAGTGCCCTGCCGACGCAGCGCTTGCAGCCTGGGTTCCAGCAGGTCATCAGCTCTCTCCAGGCAAAGCTGCCGTGCCAGCCGGCTTTCGGGCAAGCCCGAGGCGATCACCAGTAAATCAATGTCGGAGTGGGAGGAAGCCTCGCCACGGGCAACCGAGCCAAAGAGTACTACAGTTACCAGGGACTCCCCCAACTGCTCCTTCAGAACCTCCGCATAGGCAATTGCCAGCTCCTTGAGGGTCTCATTCAGTTCCATACTGCCCGGTTCAGAGCGTTGCATCTCAGTTCCTTAACCCGCTGGTCGCCATCACCCAACCGCTCGATCTCCGTCCGATAGACGGCCTGATGATCCAATTTCCGCAACCTCACACCCTCTCTTACACTATATCACAGTATTTCCAGTTTTTCAAAGTCAGTAATGAATGCGAGTGGATTTCAATTCGGGGGAAACCCCTCCCCCAGCCCCTCCCCGCCTCGGAGAGGGGAGCAATTCCCCCCTTCCCTGGTAGGGAAGGGGCCGGGGGTTAGGTCGTCTATAATTACCTGAACTACTCACCTTTCTGGGCTTCCAACAGTCTACGCATCTCCTTGAGATGCATGCGCTCGTGGACGCCGATAGTCCGGATGACCTGCCGCACGCTGACCTCACCCAGCGCGGGGTGGTCTCCCCGCCTGTCCCAGGCATCGGGGGGTATGTCCACGATCAAGATCAGTGTCTCCTCCCGCTCGGCACGCAGAGCATCCAGGATCTCGCCTACGGACTGGCCGGCGTGGCGCGCGACGTGCTCTTCGTTCCAGCGATCCAGGTCGAAGCCTTCCAAGGGTACGGAGCGGCCCTCGAGCACCGCCTGCACAAAGCGGCGATGGGCATGCTCGGCGTCGACCAGGTGCGCCAGGTTGTCGCGGATGCTCCACCCCCCGTCGGGCGGGTGCCAGGTGAGGCTGGCCACATCCAGGCCCTGGACGAAGGATAGCAACTCGTCGCGGGTCGCTTGCATTTTTGACAGTATTATGTCAACATCGGGCACCACTATCATTTCCCCTTCTGTCTAGTAGATTGGTAGATTGGAAGGCTGGAAGTTTGGAAGGTGGGAGAATGCTCAGTCTTCCAGCCTTCCAATCTTCCAATCTTCCAACCTTCCAACCTTCCATTCTTCCAACCTGCCGTGCCTAAGGCTTTCCCGCCGCTCTTCTCCGCCGCGCTGCGAATTCCGGCGCTTCTTTGATGGAAGTCCACAGGATGCCCAGGGATCGCCAAAAGGCGC
>JAHELX010000764.1 GCA_024643945.1 Anaerolineales bacterium | reverse complement strand
TCACGCAGCATCGTGGCGGCGGAGGGCAGCGGTGTGGACTCCTCGATAGCTGCCATTAGCGTGTCATAGATGTCGGTGTGGTAGACGACGCCCATCTGCTTGCGGCCCAGGTTGGCCAGGAGATGGCCAGCCGGCAGAGCAGTGGGGGCTACCCGCAGGCTGACTCGTCCATCAGCATGGCGCTCAGCGGTGGCCAACAGTTTGTAGGTTCCTCCCTCCTGTTGCACAGCCCGTACGTCCGCCCCATCCACGCCGGTAATGCCGGTCCGGTCCACGTCTTCCAGCCGGGCCGGGACGTCCATAACTGCGTTGACCAGGATAACGAGTTTGGCCGCTGCATCCCATCCATCCAGATCGAAGGCAGGGTCAGCTTCCAGCACACCTTCGGCCCGGGCTCGCTCCAGCGCCTCTTCCCATGCCAGCCCGTCGGCCAGCAACTGCATCACATAGCCGGTGACCAGGTTGGGAACGGCCTCGATGCGGTGGATGAGGGCTCCTCGCAAGTCGCGCTGGCCGATGTAGAGGGCCGGCAGCCCCCCAGCGACGGTGCCGTCGAAGCGGAGCTGCACACCCTGGCGGGCAGCCAGGTCATGCAGTTCCTGGTAGGCCAGGACCATCGGTCCCTTGTTGGGGGTAACCACGTGCATGCCTCGCTCCAGGGCAACGCGGACGTGGGTCAGGCCTGGCTCCGCCCCCTGCTGCAGGTTGACCGGAGATGCCTCGCACAGGAGATTTGCCTCTGCCTGAGTGACCAGTTCGACGGCCTGTCCTGGTCGTCCTACGCCAGGCAAATCGGCGACGCTGCCCCCGGCCTGCTTGATGGTGGAGATGCGAGCAGGGTCCAGACCGCCGGGATCATAGGCCACGCCACGGCTGTCGGCCGCGCCAACCAGCAGGAGGTGCAGGCCGTAGCGCCCCTCAACGTAGGGACCTTTCTCGACCAATAAGTCGCAGAACCGGCGGCCCAGGTTACCCAGGCCAACCACCAGGATGCGGATGGTGTGCGGCATGGAATTTCTCCTTCTCTTCTTATCCTAACTGCAAATTAGGAATCACGTCCAGGTCTAAATCGGAATACTCACCAGCCAGGAATCGATAGTGAGCGACAGCGCCGATCATAGCCGCGTTATCGGTGCAGAGGAAAAGAGGAGGTACGTGCACAGGACGGTCGGCGCGGGCAGCCATCTCGCGACGCAGGACTGCATTGGCACTGACGCCTCCTGCGATGAGGATTTCGGCGGCATCGCAAAGCTCCGCTGCCTGGCATGTCTTTTCAACCAGCACGTCAACTACAGCCATTTGAAAGCTGGCCGCCAGGTTGGCCACCGGCAGCGAGCGTAGGGGTAATTGTATGACCGCTGTGTCGGCCGGCGATCGAATCTTATCAGTATAGCGCTGCACGATGCGCAGGACCGCTGTCTTGAGGCCGGAGAAGCTGAAATCAAGGGTATCGCGCAGACGGGCTCGGGGCAGGTCGAAGGCATTTGGGTTGCCCTCCTCGGCCGCTTGCTGGATGGCCGGCCCGCCGGGGTAGCCCAACCCCATCAGCCGGGCCACCTTGTCAAACGCCTCACCCGCTGCATCGTCCAGGGTTCGGCCCAATACCTCGTAGTCCAGATGTCCCCGGATGAGAACCAGCTCAGTATGTCCGCCGGAGACGATGAGACAGACAGATGGAAAACGGGGGACGGGCACCTCGCCGTCGGTTTTGAGCCAGTTGGAGTAGAGGTGTCCTTCCAGGTGATTAATACCGATCAATGGCAAATTCAACGCCAGCGCGATCCCTTTGGCGGCGTTGACGCCTACCAGCAGGCTACCCGCCAGTCCAGGCCCATAGGTCACCGCCACCGCGTCCAGGTCGTTCCAGCCCATGCGAGCCTGGATCATCGTATCCTGAATCACCGTGGATAGCGCCAGGATATGCTGGCGAGAGGCTACTTCGGGGAAGATGCCCCCATAGCGTCGATGGATGTCAATTTGCGAGGCGACCACGTTCGAGCGAATGTGGCGCCCATCCTCAACCACCGCTGCCGCTGTCTCGTCACACGAGGTTTCAATCGCCAGAATCTTCGTCATCGTCCCTCTACTCTTAGGCCAGGCCAATACGGCCTGCAGTAACAGTTAGCCAAGCCTCCCGGAGCGAAGCCCCCCCACGGGGCAGGATGCCAAGGTGAACAATGTTACACCTATAAACCGGTTGAACCCGCGGAAGGCTGAGCAGTTACGGCCTGCAAACAATCCCGGATCCGATTGTACCACGAAGCGATTAAGCAATCAAGCGTATTGCCTGTCGCGCCAAAGTCGAGTATACTAGAATCAAATGAAAGTGCGATCTGTTACCTGTTTCGTCCCCATGACGTATCCCTTCGACGAAGGGAGTACTGTGGCGATCGGGCGTTTCCTCAGGGCAGCACGCCAGATGCTCGAAGATGCGAGCCTGGAAACTCAAACTCTGCGCCTGGCTACGCCTCCCTTTACTGAGGTGTTGGGCGATCCCACTGCCACCCAGGTGGTCGACATGGCCCAGGTGCTCGAAGCTGCCTGTGCCGAGCAGGGCATTGATTACGTCTCCATTGGCCCGGCCCTGGTAGATCAGCCGGATGCGTTGCTCTCACCCATCTACCGTGTGCCAGACGTGCTACGCTGCACCCAGCGGGTGTTCGCCACGGTCGCCCTGGCTTCAGCCGGGCGGGGTATCAACCTGGCGGCTATTCAGGCCAGCGCCGAGGTGATTCGTGAGGTTTCCCGGACCACATCTCAGGGTTTTGGCACGTTGCGCTTTGCAGTGCTGGCCAATTGCCCACCCGGCTCTCCCTTCTTCCCGGCAGCCTATCACGATGACGGGCCCTCTCAATTCGCCTTCGCCACCGAGGCGGCCGATCTGGTCGTGACTGCTTTTGGCCAGGCGCGCACCTTAGAGGAGGCGCGCCAAAACCTGGTAGAGGGAGTCGAGAACGCCGCCAGGCGGCTCACTGCCGTGGCCGACCGGCTGGTGGACGAGCATTATCTTCACTTTGGCGGTATTGACTTCTCGCTGGCCCCCTATCCCGACCAATCAGTCAGCATCGGCGCCGCCATCGAGCGATTGGGCGTTGATCGCTTCGGTGGTTCAGGCACATTATTCGCAGCGGCTTTCATCGTCGACTGTCTGCGCCAGGTCGATTTTCCTCATTGCGGCTACTCAGGCCTGATGTTCCCGGTGCTGGAAGATAGTGTTCTGGCCGCCCGCGCCGACGATCGGT
>JAHELX010000123.1:4330-12165 GCA_024643945.1 Anaerolineales bacterium | reverse complement strand
TGAGAGCTCGAGCTGTGCTCGGCGACAGGGAGAGATTACCCCTGGCTACGCTCCGAATGGCAGCGAACAGTTCTTCGCCGGAGGAGTTCTTCAACATGTAGCCCAGCGCCCCGGCCTTGATGGCGGCGGCCACGTTGGCATCTTCTCCGTAGCTGGTCAGCACCAAAATACGCGCCTCAAGGTCCTCGCGGATGATCTCAACCGTGGCTTCCAGGCCGCTCTTGCCCGGCATGTTCAAATCCATCAAGATCACATCCGGCTGAAGGGCGCGGGCTTTTTCGACCGCTTCCGCCCCGTCAGCGGCCTCGCCGACCACCTCCATACCGTTGCGGGGGATAAGCAGGGCGCACAACCCCTCCCGCACCACCATGTGGTCTTCTGCAATCAGAATGCGAATGAGATCAGCCATGGGATCTATCCTTTCCGGTTCTCTTCAAGAGCGCCCACATCAACCGCCAGTACCATCCGGGTCCCGCTTCCGGGCGCAGACGAAACCTCCAGCCCCCCGCCCATCTGCTCCATACGATGCCGGATGTTCTTCAGCCCCATGCCGCCGCCGGTTTGGGCCGGGTCAAAGCCTTGGCCGTTGTCCACGATCTCCAGGCGGAGGGTGGGCAGCGCCAGGTGCAAATGGACGCTAATCTGGCTGGCATGAGCGTGTTTGAGGGCATTGTTCAGGGCCTCCAGCGCGGCCTGGTACAACGCCGCGGCCACCCGGTCCGGCAACTCAAGCAGGCCTTCAACCAGGTAATCCACTTCAATCCCCAGCCGGAGCTCCACCGACTCCAGGCGTTGCCTCAGCGCCCCGGCCAGGCCTTTTTCGGCCAGAACGGCCGGCTGCAACTGGAACAACAGCAGGCGCATTTCCCTGAGAACATCCAGACTGATGGCCTCCACTCGGGCCAGGCTAGCCGCCAGCCGCTCGGTGTCGCCATCGGCAGCCGCCTCTTGCCCGGCGTGGGCGAACAGGTTCAAACTGTAGAGAGACTGGTTGATCGAGTCGTGCAAATCGCGGGCCAGCCGCTGCCGTTCGGCCACCACGGCGACTTCCTCGATGCGGCCGCGCAGGCGATGGTTCTCGATGACGATGCCTAACTGTTCGGCCAGAGCAGCCAGCAGCGAGATCTCGTCCAGCGAAAAAGACCGGTCGGCCGTCCGGTAGTAACTCAATATGCCTTGCACTTTCTCTCTGGCCTGTAACTGCGTCCCCAGGTAGGACCGGAAGCCATCCAGGCGCAGGACAGACGGCAGGCGGCCGCCGGGCAGAGCCAGGTCCAGCGCCGGCGCGTCAGGGTCGGCCAGCCAGCCGGACAACTCGGTCTCGAGCGGCAGGCATCCCAACTGCTGCTGCTGGGCGGCCGACAGGCCGCGCTGGGCTGACAGATCCAGACAGGTTTGATCCTCAGTCAGCAGGTGCAGGCAGACGGCCTGGCATTGGCTGGCCTCCAGGATGCGGTCCAGCGCCAAGGCCAGGATGTCCGGCAGAGCGCGGTTTTCGCTCACCAACATGGTCAGGTCAAGAAAGGTGGTCAGTTCGCGGGTGCGGTCGGCCACCCGCTGCTCCAGCGTATCCAGGAGGGCGCTTAACTGTTGGTTGGCCTGTTCCAGTTCAGCCGTGCGCTCCATGACCCGCTGTGCCAATTGACCTTGCACTACGAGCAAGGCTGCCTCTGCCTTACGGCGCTCGCCAATCTCGTGCTGGAGGTACTGGTTGGCCTCAACCAACTCGGCGGTCCGTTCGGCCACCAATTCCTCCGCCTGCCTGGTGGCGGTGATGTCCCTTGTCGTCCCCAAAATGCGTGTCACCTGCCCATTCTCATCCCGTATGGCTGTTCCTTGAGCCTCCACCCACCGCACAGATCCGTCCTTATGCAACATTCGATGCACGACGGCATACCGTTCGCGGCGTCCCTCGAGCATTTCTTGCCAGGCCTCGCCGATCCACGCCAGGTCCTCCAGGTGGGTGGCTTCTTCCCAGGTCACTTCCGTGCCCAGTTCCTCGGCTGTGTACCCGGTTATCTGCTCGACAGCGCCATCCAGCTCCCACTGCCCGGTCACCAGATTCATCTGCCACAATGCGATCTGTCCGGTTTCCAGGGCGAGCCGGTAGCGATCTTTTCTTTCCTGCAGCGACTCCTCGGCCTGTTTGCGTTCGGTGATGTCTTTAATAAAGACCATCCCGGCCGGTTTACCCTCCCATTCAATCCTCGCGCTATGGGCAGAAAGCCATTTGATATCGCCTGATTTGTCCGTTATTCTAAAATTAGGTAGAGCCTCAAATTCTTGCCCCATGACCAGGTTTTGATACGCAGCTTCTATAGTTTCTAGATCGTCGGCATAGACCAGTGACAAGAAAGGAATTGAGTTATATTCTTCGGCTGAATAGCCGGTCATGTCAAGCCAGGCCGGATTGTAATATGTACGCTGGCCACCTTGCATCACCAGGATGCCTACGGTGGCTTGTTCTACCACGGTGCGGTATTTTTTCTCGCTCTGGCCCAGCGCAAGCTGGGCACTTTTTCGCTCTTGAATCTCTTCTTCCAGGGTCAGGTTGGCCTGTTCCGTTGCTGCTTTGAGCAGGTTGATCCGGTCGGCCAGGGCGAGCGACAGCAGCAGCACCATCAGGGCCATACCAATCCGCATACTCTGCTGGCCGAACGGCGTGCCGGGTAGCAAACCGGCATTGGTTAAATTATGGAAAGCTGCGGCTCCCAGAAAAATCAGCCAGGCCAGCAGGAAATAGCGGGCCGGCCGGTAACCCTGCCGCCCGGTCATATAACCGGCAGCCACCAGCAACAGGACCGTCACTAAAGCGAGGATGGTATGTCCGCCGGCCTCAGGAACCCACCCCAGAAGAGCAAGAACTTCATAAATAGGGGCAATGAGTATAATCGCCGCCATAACTTTGCCTAAGCGGGGCGTGCGAACGTTTGTCTGGAGAAAGCTGGTTCCAAACAAAAGAGCGGTCATGTAGTTTGTAGTGGCAGTGATCGATATCCCGTACAGGTTGGGCCACGCCGGCCCCAGGTATTGCTGGGCCAGGCCCTCCCGAAGGGCATCGTTCAGGCCAAAACTGGTGATAAACAACGCCAGGTAGAGGTAACTGCGGTCGCGCAGGGAGGCGAAGAGGAACAGGTTGTAGCCCAGCATTACCAGCATCAGGCCGTAAAACAGGCCGAAGACCAGCAGTTCGGTCTGGGTATGTTGGGTAAAAGCCTCTAACGACCAGAGAGTCAGGGGTAATAGAAGGGGAGCACTCTGAACGCGCAGGTAAATGGTCTGGGTTTGGCCAGGGGGCAGGGGCACCTTGAACACCCCGTAGCGATAAGGGACTTCCCGGACGGTGAAAGGTCGGGCCCGCCCGGCTTGTTGGTGTACCCAGCCTGTTCCATCCCCGGCCGGTATGAACAGGTCAACGTACCCTAGCCGTGCTTCGGCCACGGCCAATCGCCAGGCAGTGGCCGGACCGGCCTCGTCCCGTACCTGAAAGCGGGCCCAAATGGCCGCCGAGATAGAGCCAAAATTGGGAACTTCTGCCTGGCTGGGGATAAACTGGTCATCGTAGGCGGGCGAGGAGACCTCCTCGATGGTCAGTTGGCCGGTGGGGTCTGCCAGAAGTTCCAGGTGCAGCCCCAGCGGGTATTCTTCTTGCCCCTCGGTCAGGATGACCGGGGCCGGCCGGCCCCGGTCGCCGCCCTGGGTCACGGCGGCCAGGGGTAAGGCTAACAGCCCCAGGCTGAACAGGAGCATTATCAAGCCGTGTTTAGGGACAGTTTTTACGCTAATAATTACCTCCCTGGGTAGCAGAGAGTTCTCGGAAAGTGGTCGTGGTGGGGAATACGCAGTACGCACTACGAATGTGTTGCGTGACCCGTGCTCCTTCAAGCCAGGCACTTAGATTCTAATCCTCTACAAGAGGACAAACCCAATTTCAACAGTTCCGGGTGGAATTGTACCCCAGTTTCACCCGGCGGGCCGAGGCGATGTTCGAGTTGATGGATGCTTTAGAGGGGGTATCAACTCACACCCATCCGGGACAACAAGCCGATTAGCATAGGTCACGACCACTCGGTCATCGGGCAAATCGACTTGAAGGCTTCCGACACCTGGCTGGCTATTCTGGATATCCAACGCATTGCCAGCCAGTGGTCACAAAGGGGGCGAAGGCTGTCTCAGCTATGACGCAAACCTTAGTAAGGCTCAATACTCAGTTCTTAACCAGCCATCGGGCTATCTGCCCGTCTAGTTTAAGTTGTCCAACTTCGAGTGAGGATTCGGCTTGCTACTCAGTATAACACAGTTAGGTACTGCAGGCACCAGGCATTCGTTCAGTTTGTGACCTATACGAACGTATAGGTCAAGAAGAGAACTTGACATGATAGACCACGCCCCATCCATCACTGTACTGATACGCATGGTTGAAGAGATCGAAAGTATAGAGGCTTCGGTGCGACAAGGTCGGGCCATGAAGACGTGAAGAAGAAGGACGAGGAAAAGTATCAGAAGCAAGAGAATGAATCTATAGCCCACACTAGCCTATCATAGTATGCATACTTTGTGAATAGCTTTTCCCGTCCAACTCTTCTTCGAGGTCTAAAAGCCGCTCCAGCCAGCGCTCACGCCAGGCGGCGCGCTGGAGAAAAACCCAGAGCAGGGTTACCCCGACAATAGCCAGGTTAACGGCTGGGGGCAGTGGTACCAGGTCGAAAAAGCGTTGCCATGTCGGCAGGGCCGCAACAACTCCGTATGCCAGGATCAAGACGCCCGCCACCAGGGTGGGCAGCCACCTGCCGCTGTAAGGGGCACCGCCGGCCAGCCATTTCAGGGGCGGCTCGGCAAAGACCATCAGCAGCACCCCGGCCAAAACAAAGAAAGCGGTTAGCGCCGTCTGCGCGGAAAACAGGGTGACCAGCGCCTTGAACTGGTCGGGGGCCAGGTTGGTATAATCCCTACCGGCGTTCCGGCCGATCTCGGCGAACCTCTCCGGGCTGATGCTCACCTGGGCCAGGTCATTCTGGATGGCAAAGAAGGTCCCCATGTAGATGAGCAAGCCAAACAGAAAGATGGAAAAGCTGGCCGGCAGGGTAAAATGCATCAGGTTGTGGTAAAGACTGCCCCGCCCCCGCCCGGCCTGAGCCACAACCGCCAGCACCAGGGGCGGTATCCCCCGCACAAAGAATGACAGCAGCGTGCTCTGCAGAGTGGTGAACGGAAAGCCCAGGCCCAGCATGGTGACGCCGATAATAAGCAACAACAAGGCAAACACCGTGACCATAAACAGTTTGAGAATATTCTGGATGCTGTTGACGATCCGTTGCCCTTCGGCGAGCGCGTTCGGCATGGCGGCAAACGAGTCGCCCAGCAGGATCATGGCGGCCACGGAGCGGGTGGCGCTGCTGCCGCTTTCCATGGCAATCCCCATGTTGGCCTTTTTCAACGACAGCACATCGTTCACCCCGTCGCCCATCATGGCCACGTATTCGCCCTGTTCGCGCAGGGCCGTCACCAACGCTTCTTTTTGCTGGGGGGTGATCCGCCCAAAAACCGTGGCCTCCAGCGCAGTCTGGCTGAACTCGGCCGGGCTCATGCGGGCCAGTTCCGGGCCGGAAACGGCCTTCAAGTCGCCGGGCAGGCCGGCCTGTCTGGCCAGCGCGGCTACGGTCTGGGGGTTGTCGCCGGAAATCACTTTGAGCCTGACCCCATTGGCGGTAAACGAACTGAGGGTTTCCGGCAGGTGAGGCCGCAGCTCATCGCTAAAGCTGACCACGCCCAGCAGGGTCAGCGGCGGCAGGGCCGGTTCGCCGGCGAGGTCGTGCAGAGTGGTGATTTCCGGGTTGTGAGCAAAGACCAGTACTCGCAGGCCCTGGGCCGACCAATCCTCTAGCTGCTGGCGGGCCGCCTCGTCCACACTCAAGGTGTCTTGCAGCATTTCCAGCGCGCCCAGAACGTAAGCACCCTTGAACGCCGGCTCATCCAGGGCAATAGCCGACCATTTGCGGGCCGAGGAGAAAGGCACCTCGTCGCTGACAACCCGCCGGGTCCCCGGCAGCGCGGCGATGATGGCCTGGCTGGTTTTGTTGGTGCTGCCGGCGCTGGCCGCAAAATCGGCCAGGAGTTGCTCCAGCCGGGCCTTACTCAGCCCCACCGGGTAGCCAGCGTGGTATTTGATCTTGTTGGCGGTGAGCGTGCCTGTTTTGTCGGTGCACAGCACGGTCACGTTGCTGAGCGACTCGACGGCGTTGATTTGCTGCACCAACCCGCCCTTTTGGCCGATGCGCACCGAGCCCCAGGAGTAGTTGAGGGTAATAAGCGTGAGCAGCCCGGCCGACACAGAGCCGGTGATGACGGCCAGTACCTGGAGCCAGATACCAACCGGCAGGTCCAACACAAACAGAGCTAGCACCGCCAGAAGACTGAAGAAAATCACTATCAACAACACCACCCGGAGCAGCCGGTTCACCTCGCGCTGCAGCGGCGTTTGTTCCAGCTTGAACTCGCGGGCGTTTTTGGTGAGCCGGTTGGCAAAGCTCGCCTCGCCGACACCGGTGGCTTCTACCAGTGTCTCGCCGGTGACGCAAAAACTGCCCGATAGCACCTGCTCGCCGCCGGCCTTGGGGATCAAGTCAGACTCGCCGGTTAAGGCCGACTCGTCCACCTCGATTTCGCCGTTGCCCAGCACGACACCATCCACCGGAATCTGGTCGCCGGAGCGGATGACCAGCAGGTCCCCCAACACCAGTTCCGAGGGGTCAACCGGTTGGTCCTGGCCTTCGCGCCGCACCGTTACCTTGACCCGGGCCAGCAGGGCAATCTGGTCGAGCTGCTTTTTGGCCCGTACTTCTTGAATGATGCCGGCAACAGCGTTGAAAATCACCAACATGACGGTGGCAAAGGCGCTCTTGAAGTCGCCCACCAGCAGCATGCCCGCGCCGATGGCGTACAGCACAATATTAACCGGGTTGAAGACATTGGTCAGGATGATGTCCCTATAAGGACGGCTGGTGGACAGCTTGAGGTCGTTGCCCTGGCCACGCCGCCGCCGCTCCAGGACTTGATCACGGGTCAAACCGGAAATTTGCGACATATGACCTCCATGGATGAGGGAGCTTCGATCTGTATATTATACCATATCCGCCGGGCGGTTACACCTGCATTGGGGACGATTCCCGGCTCCGACAAAAGAGCAACCTTCTCCGCCTAAAGGATGAACTCGCCCCCAACTTGTGTTGTTGGTTTTTTGTTGAGACAGAATCATCTCTAATCCCGATGAATTCCGGGGGTAGATGTGTTATGATTTCAGAAGCGTTCCGGCCCTGATCACATAAAACTTGACGACAAAAACCTGGACAACTGAACCTTGCTCCGAAGGATTGGATCTGGCAGACAGAGCCTCGTCGCCGGCATAAGTGAGAAGTTCATTAGGGTGACCATATGCCAAGGTACAGTTAATGGACCAACCTACCTATCCGACCATTATTGCCTCTCGTCCTGGGGTTATGCGGCGGGCGTTGCGGGCGATGCTGGACTTGTCGCCCCACATCGAAGTCATTGGGGTGGCCGGCGGTGGTTTATCGGCGCTGGACCTGGCCCGCCAACGCCGGCCCGCCCTGATCGTCATCGACTCCGGCCTGCCGGAAGACGAAATGCTGGCCCTGCTGCGGCAGGTCAAGGGGGAGCAGCCGCACATCCGCTGCCTGGTGCTGGCCGAAACCACCCGGCAGCAACAGTTGATGCTGGCCGCCGGGGCCGATGCCGTCCTGATGCGCGGCGAGCCGGCGGAACGCATCGCGGAGGTACTGGAGGAGATGGGCCTATGGTGAAGACGATCAGTTGAC
>JAHELX010000123.1:0-4230 GCA_024643945.1 Anaerolineales bacterium | reverse complement strand
CCGGCAGCAACAGTTGATGCTGGCCGCCGGGGCCGATGCCGTCCTGATGCGCGGCGAGCCGGCGGAACGCATCGCGGAGGTACTGGAGGAGATGGGCCTATGGTGAAGACGATCAGTTGACTTAGAGAAAACCCAAAATTATCCAAATATCACAGATAGGAGAAAATCTAATGACAGCTTTAACCGTTTGGAAGTTCAACAGCCCGACCGGCGCGGCCCAAGCGCTGGCCAAGTTGGAAGGCCTGCAAAAACAGCAGGTGATCGAAATCCAGGATGCAGCCATCGTGGAATGGCCGCAGGGCAAAAAGAAACCCAAGACCCGGCAAGCCGTCAACCTCGCCGGTGTGGGGGCACTCAGCGGCGCTTTCTGGGGCATGCTCTTTGGGTTACTGTTCTTCGTCCCCTTCTTTGGGCTGGCCGTAGGCGCGGCCATGGGCGCTTTGAGCGGCCATTTCAGCGACTATGGCATCGACGACGACTTTATCAACTCCGTTCGTGACCAGGTGACAGAAGGGACGTCGGCCCTGTTCCTGCTCACCGGCAACGTGACGGTGGATAAGGTCCAGCAAGAGCTTAAGGGCCAGATGGGCAACCTGATCCGCTCCAATTTGAGCGACGAGCAGGAAGCCAGGCTGCGCGAGAGCTTTGGCGAGGAATAAACAAGCTGGCAGAGGAAGCGGTGATGGACGGGTCCATCACCGCTCCTTGAGTGTTCAACGCACGGCGGCCCATCAAAGATGAAGGGACCATGAAACATCGATCTGGTTTTGGAAAGGAGATTACCATGGCAGAAAAGTATAGTTTCATTGTTGTACGCTATCCCCAGAAGGAAACCGCCCAGGCTGCTTTGGAGGCCGCCCAGGGGCTGGCGAAAGAGAAGGTCGTCAAGCTGAAGGACGCGGTGGCGATCACCAAGACCGAAAAGGGCAAGATCAAGCTGCACCAGACCAAGGACGATCCTGCCAGCAAGGGCTTTCTGAAAGGCGGCGTGATCGGCATCGTCTTTGCGGTGCTGTTTGGGGGGGCAGGCTGGATCGTCGCCAGCGCGGCGTTGGGCACGGCCTTCTCCATGTTCGACCGCGGCATCAAGAACAAGCTGCTCAAAGAACTGGGTGAGAACATGACCACCGACCAGTCGGCGTTGGCCGTCCTGGTCGAGGACGCCGATTGGGCCACCGTTAGGGAGCGCATGGCTGCATACAATTTCCAGGGCGAGGTGGTGGTCTCCGAACTGGTCGAAGAGCACCTGGCGGAGGTGGAGAAGCTGTCTGAGAATGCCAAGGCCGTCGAAGCCGTCCCCGAAGAGGTCGAATTGCCGGCGTAGGCCGGATGATTTAAGGAGGGGAATATGAGTCACGGTCCCGTACAGTATTTTGTATTTGCCTTTCCCGGCAATCAATTCACAGGCGAAATCGTTCCCGCATTGGCGGATGCGGTCGCCGGAGGATCGATTCGAATCGTGGATATCGTGTTTGTCAAAAAAGAGGCGGACGGTACAACCCTAATGTTGGAGATTAATGACCTGGACGACGAGGAATTCAATGCGTTCGCAGAAATTGTGGACCACACCGAGGGCTTGCTGTCCGACGACGATGTGCTCGAACTCGCCGCCGACCTCCCGCCCAACAATTCTGCCGCGCTGCTGGTGTTCGAACACGTCTGGGCGACCCAATTGGCAGGCGCGATTCGCAACGCGAACGGGCAGGTGGTGACACAAGGCTTTGTGCCGCGCGAGATCGTGGAAGAAGTATTGGGGTCACAAACCGACGCGGTGTAGGACATTCTTCAGGAGGAGGTATCCAAGATGAGACGCAGACCAGTCGTCGTCGCGAGTCCACGACGATGTGGACCCGGATTGATCGGAACGATGGCGCGCACCGCGGTCATCGCGGGAACGGCCACGGCGGTATCCAGAGGCGTGAGCGGCGCCATGAGTGCGAGCGCACAACAAAGCGCGCAAATGGAAGAATTCCAAGCACAACAAGCCCTTGCTGCCCAGGAGGCACAGATTGATGCCGCCGTACAGCAACAACTGGCAGCGCAACAGGCAGCCATGATACCATCCGATGACCTGATGGCCCAGTTGCAGCAACTGGCGCAAATGAAACAGGCGGGTCTCTTGACCGAGGAAGAGTTCGCCGCCGCAAAAGCGAAATTGCTCGACAGTTAGAAGAGAACAGGAGAGTAAAGATGAGTACAAACTATCCTGCTTCTGATCGTGCCAAAGAGATCGTCAAAAAATCCATATGCTGCGGGTCTTTGAGCAGGTTTGGTACTAGCTCGGCGCATTAGAACTGACTGACGTGGCAGTTGCTTGGCAAGTGACTGCCACGTCAAGGCGCGATACATCCAGGAAAGATAATCCATCATGAAAATTTATCGTTCCATACTCTGGCTGTTCATATTACTCATCCTCACCGCTTGCGGGAACGCAACGGATGAAGGGGTCATCGTGACTTTCCGAGTCGCTGATCGAGAGCAGTACAAAATCCAGCTCACAGACCCTGCCGAGATTGCGACCGCGCAGAAACTTTTGGCCGGTGAAGAGTCGCCTAAAATTCCAAATGGCGTGATCATTTATGGCGATCCAGGCATCAATGAAGGCTATTCATGGCATATTGACCCCGAGTCTTTCGAGTTCGCCGAATTTACAACGGAAGTGTGTGATGGACTGCCATCGGATGTTGAACAAGGCATCCTGACCTCTGATTACTATTGTCCCTGGGCTGCTGAGGTGATTGCGATCGATGAGTGAAGGCCCTCGCCTGCGCAAATTTTCCGTATAAACCAACAACCTTTACTCAGAACGAGTTCTGGTAAAGGCCAAAAGTCTGGTCAACTCTGTACATCCAACATTTTCTACTAAATAAGGAGACACGAAATGAACACAAAAACATCTACACCAAACGCTATTCTCATCAAAGGCGCGCTGATCTTTGACGGTCAGTCCCCAGACCTGATCGAAGGCCAGGATGTGCTGGTTGAGAACAACAAGATCACCCGGATCGGCAAAAACATCACGGCCCCGGACGGTGCAGCCACGCTCGAAGCCGATGGCAGAACGCTGATCCCGGGCCTGACCGATGTCCACTGGCATTCCATGTATGCGAACATTCCCTTAAACCAGTTGTTCCAGTCCGATTTTGCCTATATAACACTCATCGCTGCCATGGGCGCTGGCGAAACCCTGTTGCGCGGTTTTACCACGGTGCGCGATATCGGCGGCAACTGCTTCGCGGTGAAGAGAGCCACGGATGAAGGGTTGATTCCAGGCCCCCGCGTTTACCCATCCGGTGCGCCGATCAGCCAGACGTCCGGGCATTTTGACTTCCGTGGCATCAACGATGTGCCCGCCGGCCCCAATGACCCGCTTACTTATTACGAGAAAAACGGCATCGTCATGGTCGCAGATGGCGTGCCGGAGGTCACCAAGCGTGTTCGGGAACAACTGCGCATGGGCGCAACGCAGATCAAGCTGGCAGCCGGTGGGGGAGTAACTTCTTTATACGACCATCTCGACGTGGCCGAATACACCTTCGATGAGATGAAGGTTGCCGTTGAAGTTGCTAAAGCCTGGAATACCTACGTCGCCGTGCATGTGTTTACTGATACTGCGGCACAGATCGCCCTCAAGGCCGGTGTGATCAGCTTCGAGCACGGAAACCTGATGACCGACGAGACCTTTCAAATGATGGCTGAGAAAGGCGCCTGGTTCGGCATGCAGCCGATCCTGAATGACGAGGATGCGATAGCCTTCCCGGACGGATCGTTTCAGCAGGAAAAGTTCATCGAGGTAACCGATGGCACCAGCCGAGGTATCGAGATGGCCAAGAAAAATGGTGTCAAGGTGGCTTTCGGAACCGATTGTTTGTTCGACCCTGACCTCGCCCGGAAACAGACCAAGTTGCTGTCCAAGCTCCAACGCTGGTACACGCCCTACGAGACGTTGAAGATGGCCACATACGATAATGCCCAGTTGCTCAAACTGTGCGGGCCGCGCGATCCCTATCCGGGTGCGCTGGGTGTTATCCAGGAAAACGCACTGGCTGACATGATCCTGGTGAATGGGAATCCACTGGAGAACCTTGACTTGGTGGCGAACCCGGATGAAAACTTCGCCGTGATTATGAAAAACGGCACCCTCTATAATAACAACCTATAATCCGTTCGGTTTCTGATAAAGTCCAAAAGCCTCATCAGTTCAATAAATCTAAAATTTCTACACCTATT
>JAHELX010000763.1 GCA_024643945.1 Anaerolineales bacterium | reverse complement strand
CGCTCGTTTTGAGGGCGATAAACTCGCCTTGCTCTTGCCTGACACGTCTGGCTCAGATGCGAAGCAGATTCTAGAGTACTTGCAGACCAGGCTTGCGTGGAACATCTTTGATCTGGAGGAGAGCGGGGTGAAACTGAATCTAACGGCTACCTCTGGCATTGCTACGTATTATTTCAATGGTACTGGTCGTGATGAGCTTATTAGTAATGCAGAGAAGGCCTTGCGGCGCGCTAGTGACAACAGCTATAGCAAGGTCTGCCTTTTTAATGATAACAGCGATGGTGTAGCAAGCGAAGAAATGGATACTGAGCAGTATGAACCGGCGACTGAGGAGTAAAATAGGCGAGCCCACTCGCCGAGTGTGGTTAGCAAGGGCAGCATCTATGTTGCCCCTGTTTCTTATGGTAGGGATTATAGGATGGGTAGTTCCCCTAGTCTCTCAGGCAAGCAGTGGAAGACAGCTTGCAGACGGTTCTAGCGGATCCTCACTTCAAGTAACTGCCACGCCTACTTTGACTGTCACACCTACTATTTCAGCGACGATCACACCTGTGCCGCCTTTGACGCAGACTTCTCCCGGCTTTCAGGTTACCTTTGAAGAGCTTGGGTATGGCGAAGAGATTCTGGAAAGCCCGTGGGGTAGCATTCAATATTCATTCAGGTTGCCAGATAATTGGTTGGTGAAAGACGACAGCTTCCTTGATCTTGAACTCAGCTATTTCTTTACCGACCTCGGAAGGAGGGAAGAAGAGAAACTCCAGCTTACTTTCTTCGGTGAGGTATCGGTTTACGTCGATGGTCGATTGCTGCAGGTCTATGCGCTCAATGAGCCCACATTGGAACACGTTCGCCTGCGAGTCGATTTGCCCCCTGACTTATTCAATGAGAACCCTGGAGCTTCCCATCAGATTAAGGTCGAATTGAGTGCTTCTTTTTTGTGCAATGTCCTGCATAAGGCGGAATTGGTCATTCATCCCGAATCTGCCCTTTTCTTTTACTACACACTACTTCCTCCCACACTGGATCTATTAGATTATCCTCGTCCTTTTTACCAGAATTCCTTTGAACCGGACCAGGTAAGCTTTGTCTTGCCTGTCCACCCCTCCGAGTCAGAGATGAGTGCAGCGGCTGCCATCGCTGCTGAGTTAGGTGACTTAACCAGCAACGATATGGTTATCAGCGCTACCACCGATGTGAACTGGCTGGAAATGGTAGCCATGGAAGATGGTGGTTCTGGGCACCTTTTGGTAATTGGGCGGCCTGACCGCAATCAATTGGTTGCCTGGCTAAACGACAATGTTGACTTGCCTGTGCCTATACGTCACAGACAAATGGCCTTGAATTCACAGGGCCCGGCTGCCGCTTTGCCTGGCGATACCTTTAACTATACAGTGACTGTCACCAATACGTTGCAGGCTCCAACCGCATCTCTGTCCCTGATTGATAGATTACCCTACTATACCGAACTGGTGGCTTGCGATCCTGCGTGTACCGAAATCGGTCGCAGCCAGGTTTCCTGGTCGCTGGAATCGTTGTCGCCGGGTGATGCGGCCTCCTTCTCCCTTACACTCCAGCTTAGCGACACAGTAGTGCCTTCTCCTGAAGCGCCTGTGTTGGAAAACGTAGCCATTTTGGTCGACGAGGCTGAGGTGCCTCTGAACATCAGTTCCCTAACGACGAATGTCGGTCCTGCGCCGGCCGAAGGGAACCTCAGCTTTTCATCCAGTAGAGATGGTTATTTCTTTGTTCAAGATGGGCAACCTGTGACTGAGGGGGACGGCGTTCTTCAGGAAGTTGTCTCACCCTGGGATCCTCAGAAGGCAATTCTATTGGTTACCGGGGCCGGTGACGAAGCGGTCTACAAGGCGAGTCAGGCTTTGAGCCTGGGGACATCCTTTCCGGCTATGAAAGGCCCGGTAACCCTCGTACGCCAAGTTCGGCTCTTACCACCCGCCTCGGAGACCTTGACAGTTGACCGTACCTTGGCTGACCTGGGGTATAAAGACCAGACTCTTTATGGGCTTTATGATCATGTACTGAGTTATTGGTTCCGTGTACCTTGGGGCTGGCAGCTCACCGACGATGCATATCTGCGCTTGCTCTTCAGACACTCTGAAGCCATAAGCCGGCAAGGTTCCACGCTTGGCGTTTTCCTCAATGGTAGCCCGTTGACCACTGTGGCCCTCGACCAAGAAACCGCTGTCGGGGGAAGCCTGGAGGTTAATCTGCCGGGCTCCCAGATCCGGCGTGGAGCCAGCAATAACATTACCGTCCACGTCTCCATACAGACATCTGGAGCTGAGTGTAGAACAATTGATGCCAGCCAGGCCTGGCTGAGCGTTTCCAGTGATTCCCTGCTGCACCTGGATCATCAAGTGAGAGAGGTTAGTACGCTGGATCTGGACTATTTCCCTGTCCCCTTCAACACGCAGCCTGACTTGCAGGATGTGCTCTTCGTGCTACCTCCGGTCCCTGGGGCAGCAGAGCAGACGGTATTGCTGCAGTTAGCATCCATTCTGGGGGATTCGGCAGGCTTAAAGGACTTCAATGCGGTCGTGTCCTCGGCAGATATGCTGGATGAAGAGATACTGGGCAATTACCATGTCATAGCCATTGGCCGTCCCACGGTCAACTCCTTAACCCAGCAGGTCAATTCTCTGCTGCCTCAGCCCTTCGTGCCGGGTACCGACGAGATAGAGCAACAGGTCGGTGAGGTGCTCTTGCGTCTGCCGGCTGGCATCAGTCTGGGCTATATCCAGGAAATACCGTCGCCTTGGAATGAGAAACGAGCACTGCTCATCGTCACGGGTACAACGGACGAAGGGGTCGCTTGGGCGGCGAACGCATTGAGTCGACAATCATGGCGCCTGGCGGGGAATCTGATCCTGGTCCGCGGAGGAGGCGAGGAAGTCTACACGATAGACACGCGTAAGCTGACCCGTAGTGGCATGGCCTCAACCGTGACCACGGCGGTGCCAGAACTGACGCCATCGGCAACGATCACTCCGCCTACCCAAAGGGTTGAGACGGCTAGCGCTGACACGCTTGGGATGCCCTCTCCCAGCCCGGTAGCGGCGAGCGAAGCGCGTGGTCTGCCGACTTGGGTGATCTCCTTTATCGGGATTACGGCGGTGATCGTCGTGGCTATCTTTGGCGTGGTGGTATGGCGGCCCATGCGACGGCGGGGACAGTAGGGCATACTCATGCATGGCTTGCCGCTCGGATTCAAGTACCCTATCAGAACTAG
>JAHELX010000762.1 GCA_024643945.1 Anaerolineales bacterium | reverse complement strand
AAATTTTGGCTTGAGGAACGTTTATATAAGTATAGAGGCCCTATGCTTGGACTTTTCTTGCGGCTCTCAAGAGATGGGTGAACAGTGACGTAAAGCCAACCAGCCCAAAACCGGTCCGTTTCATCCTGCGAATCCGTGTTCTCTATCATCTGAAGGCCAGCAACAGCGCAGCCGGGGACTACCAAGGCGCAAATCAAGCCGGGTAATACTTACCGGCTATTGTGAGGGGCAAAAGAGTGTGATACATTGATAAAGAATAATGAAGTACTGCTTTCTTGTTTTGAAGAGGTTGACCCGTGGCGAATGCACCTTCATTTTGGTGGCAGGCTCTGAAAAAGGGCGGAGATGTCCTGGCGAATGTCGGCGAAGAGATCGTCGGCGAGAAGCTCAAGGGCCAAATTGAGGACAGGCTGAAGCCCGTCCTCAAGCTCTTGGAGAGTCCCCAGGCCAGGCAGGCTTTCCAGACCGCTTTCAAGGAAGCCTCTCAGGAATTCGATCGAGGGGCCTTGGCCGGCGAAGAGCGTCAGCTCCGGCGGGAAGTGGTCGCCCTCCTGGGGCGCACCACCAAAAAGGGAGTGCCGGACGCCAGCCGCGACGTGATCCAACGCTATGTGCTGGCCTCCGAACCGAACCGCATCCCGCTGGACCGCTGGGTGCAGCGCCAACTGGGCGGCGGGCAACTTACCGTCGGCGACCGGGTTTACTCGCAAGAGGAGGTGACCCTCGCTCTCGACGCCTTTTTCCAGGCCCTGAACCGCACCTTTTGGGAGCAACCTCTCTTCCGTGATCAGGTCGCCCAGGCCGACACCACCCAACTGCTGCGCCAGATCCTGGACACCCTGCGGACCGAGGCCGACGTCGAAGCCCTGCGCGCCGACTATCTGGACTATCTGCGCCGCCACCTGGCCTACCTCGACCTGGGCGGCATCGCGCCCAAGGTGGCTAACCGCACGGTAAAGCTGCCCATGCAGGAGATCTATGTGCCGGTCGAGGCCTGGCGGGAACTGGACGTGCAGCAGGCCTGGCAGCAGGTGCGAAACCTCCTGGCCCACGTTAAGGACGTGGATTTGCAGATTGAGCTGGACAGCGCAACCCCCGCCGCTTTCAGCACCTTCCTGGAAGCCTTTGCCGACAGCCTGGCCGACGACACAGAGGCCAGTGCGTGGCGCGCTTTCCAGGAGCGGCTGGCACCCGAGCGGCCGGCCAAAGAGGCTGCGTCGGTGAAGGACATCTTTGCTGCGCCCCGGGCTGTCCTGCTGGGCCACCCGGGCACCGGCAAGAGCACCACGCTTAAGTACGCCGCCTACGCCGTCGCCGCTGGCCAGGGCGACCTGGTGAGCGAGGCCGCCCTGGAGCGGCTGCCTATCCTGGTGCGCCTGGTGGACTATGCTAAGGCACTGGATGCAGACCCGACCCTTCGCCTGCGTGATTACGTGCGCGACCTGCACGACAAGGACCGGGCGCCCCTCTTCCGGCACTGCCTGGAGAAGGGGGAATGCCTGGTTATGCTCGACGGGTTGGATGAGGTTGTAGACCCGCGCCAGCGCGCTGGCATCGCCGACCAGGTCGAGGCGTTGGTAGCCGACTACCCCGACAACCATTATCTGCTCGCCAGCCGGGTCGTCGGTTACGAGGCCGGCCGCTTGACCGGCGACTTCACCCACTTCACCCTCGGCCCGCTGCCCCAGGCGAGCATCCACGGTTTCGTCCAAAAGTGGTACGAGGCCATCGAACGAGAGGGGGACGTTGAGGCTTCCGAGGAAGCCCGCGCCCGGGCCGACGAACTTTGCCAGGCCATCGAGGAGCGGCCAGGCATCCGTCGCCTGGCCGAGAACCCGCTCTTGCTGACGATCATCGCCCTGGTCAACTGGAAGGGGCGCAAGTTACCCAACCGCCGGGTAGAGGTCTACCGTCATGCGGCTGAGACCCTGGTCGAAAGCTGGCCGCGCGTCCGGCGGGGGGTGATCTTTGACTGGGAAGAAGTACTCAACTTGCTGGAGCCGGTAGCCTACCGCATCTTTGGCGATCGCTCCAGTGAGGGGATTACCCAGGGCGAGCTGCTGCCCTTATTGGCTCAGGCCGTCGCCGAGATCAAACCGGGTATGACACAGGCGGCAGCGGGAGCTTACGTCGCCGATTTGCTGCCCCGCCTGAGCGAGCACAGCGGCCTCTTCCTGGAGCAAGGCTTTGACGCCCAAAGCGGGGAGCGGATTTTTGGCTTTCTGCACCTGACCTTCGCCGAGTACCTGGCTGCCCGTTACCTGGCCGGAAAGTGGGAGGCGGAGCAAGACGGAGGCAAGCGGCGTGCCTTCCTGGCCCGCTATGCCCACGTCCCCCGCTGGCGAGAGGTAGTGCTCCTCATGGTCGAGCACGTTGGCCTGGATGGTCGCCGCGTACCGGCCACGCAGATGCTGGCTGACCTGTTGCAGATGGAGATGCCCTACGAAGAGCACCTGCAGCGAAATCTGCTCCTGGCAGGGCAGTGCCTGGCCGATGACTTGCGTGTCGAGCCGGCCGCCTCTGACTGGGTGCTCGACCAATTGGCGGCGCTCCTGCTGGAGACACCCATCGGGCCACTCCGAGAGGGAATCGCTGCCCTGGCCCAAGAGATGGCCGGCACAGCCTATGAGGGTGAGTTGGTGGGCCGCCTGCTGGCCCGGCTGGAGGACGATAATGCAGAGCTACGGGATAGTGCTGCCTGGGTGCTGGGCCAAATAGGAGACCAGCGAGCGGTGGAGGGGCTGCTGGCCCGGCTGGAGGACGACAGCGCAGCGGTACGTGCCAGTGCCGCCGGGGCGTTGGGCCGAGTCGGAGATGGGCGGGCGGTGGCGGGCCTGTTGGCCTGCCTGGAGGACGACAGCGCAGAGGTCCGTGCCGGGGCGGCCTGGGCGCTGGAGCAGATCAAGAGCGAGCAGGTGGTAAAAGGACTGCTGGCCCGGCTGGAGGACGACAGCCCGGCAGTACGCGACAGGGCGGCCTGGGTGCTGGGCCGGACAGGAGACGAGCGAGCAATTGAGGGGCTGTTGACCCACCTGGAAGACGACAGCGCAGCGGTACGCGCCAGGGCTGCCGGGGCGCTGGGGGAGATCAAGTGCGAGCGGGCAGCAGAGGGGCTGCTGGCTCGACTGGAGGACAAGGTGGCAGCGGTACGCGCCAGGGCTGCCGGGGCGCTGGGGCGCATCGGAGATGAGCCGGCGGTGGCCGGGCTGCTGATCCGGCTGGAGGACGACAACGCAGAGGTGCGTGCCAG
>JAHELX010000761.1 GCA_024643945.1 Anaerolineales bacterium | reverse complement strand
TGGGGCCTGAGCATTGCGCTTCAGCTTATCTTTGCCTCGCTTCAGTTTGTGGGCACGCTGGCCCAGGTTCAACTCCCATCCTTTGAGGAGTTGGTGCCGCTGATTGCTCTGGCGCTAGCCATCGGCTTCTTTGAAGCGGTGTTCTGGCGGGGTTGGGTTCTGCTGCGGTTGGAAGAAGCTTTTGGGATCATCCCGGCTATTTTGCTGGGCTCATTGCTGTATGCAGCCTATCACATAGGCTACGCCATGCCGCTAGACGAGATGGTATTCCTATTCTTCGTCGGCATCATGTTTGCCGTGGCTTTCCGCCTGACCAGGAGCGTTCTGGTTCTCTGGCCGGCGTTTCAGCCAATGGGGCAGTTGGTGACTTTGATCAAAGACGGATTATCGCTGCCGCTCATCTCCACACTGGGTTTTGTCGAAGTTTTGATCCTGATGCTGGTGTTGGTATGGGTTGCAGGGCGTTACTATTATACCCAACGCACGCGGGTATTATCATCCATCGCTGGCGCTGATAGCTAAAAACAACAGGAGGGATAACGTGAGCACTTTGGGCAAAGTAATCGCGGTCATTGCCGGCAGCCTGGCGGCCCTGGTGGGCATCGGTTGGGTGGGACTTCGGATTCCACCCAAGGGCTTTCCCCCACCCGCCGCCAAGACACAAGATCGGGGTAGCGTGCGGCTGCCTGACAATTTGCCGGAGCCGGTCTACCGGCACTTCAAAGCAACGCTGGGGGACGAGGTCCCCAAGATCGAATCAGCCGTGGTCTGGGGCAGAGCAAGCATCAAGACCGGTTTATGGATGCCTCTTCGCTTCAAGGCGTACTACATCCCTGGCCAGCACTTTTACCGCTATATGGAGATTACCTGGTTCGGACTGCCCATGGTTAAAGGAACCGACTCCTATTTGAATGGGGAAGGCGTGATGAACATAGCCGGCAACATAAGCAGCGGCGAGAAGATTAACCAGGGACAAATTCTAGCTTTGTGGGCTGAAGCGGTGTGGATGCCATCGGCATTTGTAACGGACCCGCGTATTCGTTGGGAAGCAATAGACGAGGTCAGCGCCCGCCTGGTGGTTCCCTTCGGCGAGGGGGAGGAAACCCTGCTGGTCAAATTTGACCCTCAGACTGGCCTCATGACGGAGATGTCGGCGCTGCGCTACCGGGGCCAGGAAGATAAGAAGACCCCGTGGCGGGTCGAGTGTATGGAATGGCAGAAAGTTGGCTCGGTGATAATCCCAACCCGGTCGGCTGTAACCTGGGAAGATGAGGGGAGTCCCTGGTCGTTTTGGACGATTGAGGGCACCGAATATAATATCGACGTTTCGGAGAAGATCCCGGCGGCGACAAGCCTATCAAGATAACGCTGATGATACCCAAAAGCTACCTGGTCACATGACCAGGTAAAAGACTCGCCACCTGTCCAGTTTGCAAACTCCCCAGATGCCTGATGTGCCTGGGGAGTTTCTGTTTTATACTGAGAGTGAGGGCAGCAGTAGAGAAACGTAGGTGATGATTGCTGCCTGGGAGGCAACAATGGATACGCGCCGGTGTCTGACGGATGTAGCCAGATGTGAACTTGAGATGCTGATACAAGATACCAAGGCTGCCATTGATGGCCTGAATCGCCAGCGTGAGTCGGTGCTACAGGCCATAGAGACTGCCCAGGCTGCGAAGGGATGCCCCAGCGATCCCCCCCAGGAGGCAGACTTGCTGATCATGGAGCTGCTCGGTCATGTACATCACCTGGGGCATATGCTGGACAAAACGATGCGCGAGATTGAACGGATGGAAGTGAGCCAGCCCTCGCCAGGAAACCAACAACTCATACCCTGGCCTATCTGGTTCAATTCTCCGAAGGAGGCCTGCCGGCTGGTTCCCGCTGAGGAGCAGCGTTGAGAGGTGAAAATGCCGCAGGCCGGAGGTGCCCAATGGAAACAATATTACTCTTGTTAGCTTTATCGATGCTCCTGGTGTGGTGCAGCACCGCAGGCAGCGCGCATCGATAAGATATTATTTGGGTCTGACTAAACTTGGTTGATCCTTGCGAAGGTTTTGAACCTTCGCAAGGATGTTATATCATTTAAAGGTTGATCGGGATGCGAATTTTACTGGCTGATGATCAGGCGACCGTGCGTTCGGCGCTGCAACTGTTGCTGGAAGAAAATCCAGAGCTGGACGTGGTGGGCGAGGCAACCGAGGCCGGGGAATTGTTGGCTCAAGTGGAGATGGCTTGTCCCGACCTGGTGTTGCTTGATTGGGAGCTGCCCGGTTCACAAGCGGCCGATTTGTTGCCTGCTCTACGCCAACGCCTTCCTCATTTGGTGGTGATCGCCCTCAGTGGGCGGCCGGAAGCGCGGCAGTCGGCCCTGGACGCCGGGGCGGATGCCTTCGTGAGCAAGGGCGACCCGCCGGAACGATTGCTGGCGACGGTGAACGGCTGTTGTCGTAGGGGAGGTGTGAGGTGAGAGTTCGACCGGGTAAGGAACGATCGCTTTTAGGCGGGGTTATGATGCTGGTGGTGATGGTGGTGGGCCTGGCGATGATGAGTAACCAATGAAACTCAAGCATTTTCTGCCGTATGTGTGGAAAATACCCGTCTGCGGCCTCGCCTTCTATCTGGGCACGATACTGGGTAGCAGCGTCGCCTCCGGCATAGGGCTGCCCACGCCGGCGCTGCCCGCAGGGACGGACGCGGCGACCCTGGGCTTATACCTGCTGCTGGTCAGCCTGATCCTGGCCCTGACCCTCTCTTTTGTGTCCCGCCGCATCCAGGGCGGCTTCCTGGCGCGCTGGCTGATCCTCTCCTGCCTGACCTGGGTCGTCTACGGCGTAAGCACCTACCTGGAAGCCTCGATCTTCACCACCTTCTCGGCGGCCTCCCCCTTGACGCTTGTCATGTCCCTGGTGGCCAGCTTCCTGTGTGCGGCCGCAGTGGCGCTCTTATTTCCGCCGGAAGAGGAGGGCGCAGGCTTCCTGGACAACCTGAAGGCATTTTTCGGCCGGCGCACTGCCGGGGATTGGGCCTGGCGCCTGCCGGTCGCCGGGGTCGCCTTTGTGCCCATTTACCTCTTCTTCGGCCGGCTGGTAGTGCCGTTGACGGCGGAGTACTATCAGCAGCAGTTGTTGGGGCTGACGATGCCGACGTGGGGGCAGATTTTGCCCATCCTGTTTGCGCGCAGCTTCTTGTTCCTGTTGGTCTGCCTGCCGGTTCTGGTCGCCTGGGGAAAATCATACCGGAGCCTGGTTC
>JAHELX010000760.1 GCA_024643945.1 Anaerolineales bacterium | reverse complement strand
CAGACGCTCTTTGACCTGCGCGATCAGGCGACTGAGGTAGTCGTCGCCCTGCAGAGGGTAGGGCAGGAGCAGGCCGTAGTCGCCGCGCTGCGGGCTGCCTTGCCTGCCCCCACGGCCGGGGGGCCCGGCTACGAGGTCGATTCCTGGCAAGAACTGAACCCCGAGATGAACCAGTCGCTGGAAGTAGACAAGCAGGTCATGAACATTTTTGGCCTGGTGGTGCTGCTGATCGCCGGCGTCGGCATCCTAAACCTGATGCTGATGGCGGTGTTCGAGCGGACGCGGGAGATCGGCATCCTGGCGGCCATGGGCTTGAAGCGGCGGGAGATCATGGCCTTGTTCCTGCTGGAGGGGATGTTGATCGGTCTTTTGGGCACGTTGGCCGGCTGCATACTGGGCGGACTGGTCGTCAGCATCGTGGGGCGAGTGGGTATAGAATTTGCCACTGCGTCACAGATGGGCGAAATGATGGCTCTGCTCGGTGATCGGCTCTACCCCAGGCTTCAGATTGATTTGCTGCTGGGGCGAGCGGTGACCGTGGCCGTCATCGCGGCACTGGCCTCGCTCTACCCTGCCTGGCAGGCCTCAAAGCGAGAGCCGGCCGAGGCGTTGCACTACGTATGAGTACCGCGTATTTCGTATTCCGTACCCCTTTACGCAATACGCAATACGGGGCACATGAGGAGGACACTATGTTCAGACTGTGGAAAATTGCCATTCGCGATTTGGGCCGTAACAAACGGCGGTCGGTGTTGACACTGGTGGCGGTAGGGCTGGGGATGGCGTTGCTCATCGTGATGAGCGGGCTGATCGAAGGGGCTGTTGCAGGTTCGCTGGAGAACAGTATTCGCCTGCAGACAGGCCACGTACAGGTGCGCGCTGCGTCTTACCACGAGGATGAACTCAGCCTGAAATGGGAGGATCTGTTGCCAGATCCGCAGGCGCTTACGGCGCAAATCCGGGGGCAGAAAGGTGTGCGGGTGGCTACACCGGTGTTGTGGGCCAATGGCATGCTCACCGTCGGCGACGAATCGGTGGGGGTGCAGGTGTTCGGTATCGATCCACTTTCGGAGGCGTACGTGCCTATCCGGGATGCCCTGGTCGCCGGCGAGTTCCTGGCTCCGGACGACCGAAGCGGCATTCTCATGGGCCAACGGCTGGCCGAGAGCCTGGGGGTGACCGTTGGCCAGCGGATGAGTTTGCTGGTGAGCACAGCGGACCAACAGGTGGATGAAGCCGTCTTTACCATTCGCGGTCTGTACAACACCGGCGTCGCCAGCTACGATGAGACCCGGGTTTTCCTGCCGTTGTCCAAGGCGCAGGCGTTCACACGCACCGAAGGACACGCCAGCGCGATCTTCATCCTGCTCGATCGCCAGGAAGACGCCGACACCGTCGCGGCAGCTCTGCGCGCGCCGGGGTTCAGCGTGCTCACCTGGCGCGACCTCAACCAGGTATTTCTCCAGACCATGCAGGCATCGGCGATCTTTCTGAATATGATGAACCTGGTGGTACTGGCGGTAGTCGCCGTGGTTATCGCCAACACGCTGCTCATGGCCGTGTTCGAGCGCACGCGGGAGATGGGTATTCTAGCCGCGCTGGGGATGAAGGGACGGCAGATCCTGGCGATGTTCCTACTGGAGGCAGGCACGCTGGGGCTGGCAGGCATTATCCTGGGTTTCCTGCTGGGCCTGCTCGGCGTGGCCTATCTTGCGACGGTCGGGTTGCCCATTGGCGAAGCGGCGGCTGCCGGGGAAGCTTCGAATATGATCACTTATGGAAACGTCCTCTACGCACGCTTTTCGCTACCGGACACGGTGTCGCTGTCTGGCATGGAACTGATCATCACGTTATTGGCCTCGCTCTACCCGGCCTGGTTTGCAGCCCGGATGGAGCCGATTGAGGCATTGCGGGCGCTATGACAATTGGGACAATTCTTGTGATTAAACCTATTGCGTGTTGCGTACTGCGTATTGCGTAACAGGGCACGGAATACGCAGTACGCAATACGCAATACGCGACACGCAACACACGATACGGAGGTCTGAAATGGAAGTCATCCAGTTGCAAGACGTGACCCGAGTCTACCGCATTGGCGAAGTCGAGACACGCGCACTGCGCGGAGTCACCCTGACCATCGAGGACGGCGAGTTCACCGCCATCGTCGGCCCTTCGGGATCAGGTAAGACGACTATGCTGCAGTTAATCGGCTGCCTGGATAAGCCAACCACCGGCAACGTGCGCGTCAAAGGGCAAGATGTGACCCGGCTCAACGCCAACAAGCGGGCCGATCTGCGCAAGGGCACCATCGGTTTCGTTTTCCAGTTCTTCGCCCTCATTCCCGGCCTGACCGCCTACGAGAACGTCGAACTCCCGCTGCTGTTGATCGGGGAGAGGGCCAAGGCGCGGCGCAAGCGGGTGAACGAGTTGCTGGAGGCAGTGGGACTCTCGGAGCGTGCCGGCCACCGTCCGGACCAGATGAGTGGAGGCGAGCAGCAGCGTGTCGCCATCGCCCGCGCTCTGGCCACCCACCCGGTGCTGGTGCTGGCCGACGAGCCGACGGCCAACCTGGACACGGAAAACGGCCGCCAGGTGATGGAGATCATGCAGCGGCTGAACGAGGAGACGGGAACCACCTTTGTCTTCGCCACCCACGACCCGCGCGTGATCCCTTTCGCCCGGCGTGTGGTCGAACTGCGCGACGGGCGGGTTACGGAGAACACTGAACACATGCTAAAAAGGTAGGAAGGCTGGAAGATTGGAAGGATGGAAGGTTGGAAGGCTGGAAGGCTGAACGTGTCAAAAGGCGAAGTTTCCGCGCTTCCCAATCTTCCACCTTTCCAATCTTCCATCCTTCCAACCTTCCAGCCTTCCTACCTTCCAACCTGAGGAGATGTGAACGATGTATAAGCGATGGATAATCATCTTGCTATTGGTAACGACACTCGTAGGTTGCAGCCGCTCCTCCACACCGACGCCTACGCCCTTTGCCACAGCATCACCTCCTGCAGCAGGCTTCCGTTCTGGCGGCGGCGTAAGCGCGTCGGGGGAGGTGGTACCGGCCCGGGATGCAACCCTGAGCCTGCCCACTGACGGGGTGGTATCCGCGGTGCTGGTGGCTGAAGGGGACGAAGTCGAAGCAGGCCAGGTGCTGGTCCGCCTGGAAGCTGCTCAGCAGAGGGCGGCCGTCGCCCAGGCCTAGGCTGGACTGCGCCGGGCGCAGGTGCAGTTGGACGAACTGAAGGCTGGCCCCC
>JAHELX010000759.1 GCA_024643945.1 Anaerolineales bacterium | reverse complement strand
CTAGAGTGGCCTCCAGGGCCACGGTGCGGATGATGTCGGCCGCCACCAGGATCTCCAGGCCCAGCAGCAAGGCTCTGCCCAGGCGAAACTTGAGCTGTTGATACAGATCTTCCGCCTCCGGGCGGACGGTGACCCGGAAGAGATAATGGCCCACAGCGTATAAGATAGCCACCACGATAATGGCCACGGCCAGGATCTCGATGGCCAACGAGGCCACTTCGATCCACCCCAGGATGGTATCCCCAACGCTGTTGCTGGCAATGATGTTGTGCAACATATCTTCTTGAGCCTTCCTCTGCAGCTCTGGCAGTTGACAGGATGTTAGCAGATTCTATTCTTGCCCCGACCTGCCCTACTCTTCAGAGACCTCGTCGGCGGCCTCGGCCACAGCCAATTCGACGGCACCCCGGGCCGCCAGCCCGGCACTGGCCCCCTTCAACTCAGCGCTCCGTTCGGCCATCGCCTCCGAGGCGGTCGCGCGCACCAGGCCCTCGGCCACTTCGTTGGCACCGAGCGTCCCTACCTGAGCGCCCGTCTCGGCCATCACCTGCGACAGCGCCCGGGTGCTCGCCACGCGCAGGATGACGTCCACGGCCACCCGCTGCAGCGACTCGCCCCTGGACTCCAGAAAGTCGGAAAGTACGGGCATCTCCAGCAGGTCAACCACATCGCTGACCGCCCACAGCTCGCCGGCGGTGCGTGCCACTTCCAGGCCGATCTCCAGGTCCTCGGCGCTCATCAGCCCGACGATGGAGCTCATCACCGCGATGTCGTCGGAGGCCGCCAACATGTCGGCCCCCTCGGCCACATCCTGAATGCCGGCCGCAGCCACCACCTGGCTTAGCTGCGCCATCCGGGTGGCCGCGATCTCGGTATCGACGGCGCGAGTCATGTCGCCGACGCCAGCAGCGCGAGCCGCGTCTGCCACTTCCGCTGCCATCTGTGCGGTCTCGTCAGCCTGGACCGCGTCGCTTGTTTTGGCCTTTTTGTCTGCCATCTTACTCTCACCTTTCCTTAAGATCTGGTAATAATTTGCTTTTTTCGGCTGCATGTCTGCCGGTTGAACAGCGATTAGAAGGAGAGATCGTGCAGCGTTCCCAGAGCGTATTCCCATCCTATCACCAATGCCCCGATCATACATCGGGCATTCGTTCAGTTTATGGCCTGTACGAATATATAGTTCGCTGCCATCCCACCCAATCGCTGACTGCCTTCTGCAAGTTGACGGCCCAGGTGTGTTCGAGTCGCCCCCTTCTATGACGACTTAGCCAGGGCTGTGTCTACGTCACGAGCGGGCAGATCCGGGATAAGCAACTGGCTGAAGAAACCCGCTTCGGAGGACTCAGCTAACGTCTCGCCGGGGAATGGCTCGCGCCGCATCACTTTGGACAGGATGTAGCCCCCAAGCACGCGCAGCGTGCTTAAGATGGGCACGATCAGAAAGGCCAGCACGATGTTGCCCAGCGCCAGCCCCACCAGCACCCCCACAAAGACGGCAGCCACCGGCAGACTGACGTACCGGCCGACGATGGGCAGCGCGATGAAGTTGTACGAGCCCTGAGTGATGACGACGTTGATCAGGGTCACCAGCAGCGTAAACGTGCCGTTGGGCATATCCACAAAAACAGTGGAGCCCAAGAGTAAGGTGAAGACGGCTACGATCCCCGAGGCCAGCAGGCCACCGATGGAAGGAATCAGAGAGACGAGGCCGGTCACCACGGCCAGCACGAAGGGAGATGGGACTCCCAGCAAGGTATACTCAATCCAGGAGGTGCCGGCCAGAATGGCTCCATACATGATCTGTGCCGTCATATAACCGACCCAGATCCGGTCAAGTTTCTTCAGCAGCAAGGTGATTTCGCGCTGATAGCCGGGCGGCACCCAGTCGGCCAGTGCCCCACGCGCTTTGCCCAGATCCAGCAGCAGGAAAAAAGAGAAAAAGAGCGCAGCCCCGAGCAGCCCGATCATTCCGATCAGCCCGGAGGTCAGGGACAGCAGGCTCTTTAGCACCACGCCGGCAGCGGTCGCTACACCCTGGCCTAATTGGCGCGTCAGGACGCTTTCTGGCACCTGCAAGCCAGGGCCGGCTGATTGGATGCCGGCCGACAAGCGGTCCACGCCCTCAGCCAAATAAGAGACACCGGCGCTGATTGCCCAGCCGAGCAAGATCAGCAGCAGGTACAGCAGGACGACTGCCAGGGGATAGCGAATGGGTGCGCGCCGCGCCAGGGTGCGAGCGGGCATATAGATCAGAAACGCAAAGATGAAGCCCATGGATACTATCGGCAGGACGGGCGTGATGAAGGTGAGCACCAGGATGGTGCCGATCAGCAGCACGACAGCCCCGGCGTAGCGGGCCGGCTTCTCCCACTGGAGGGGTTGATGGCTGAGAGATGTTTCACTCCCCGGTGACAACGCCTGGTCTGACATCGATAAGTCCTCTCCTTCGTTGGTGCATCAACGCACCCCTTCAAGTCTATCATGCAAGCCGGTCATAGCCATCGACCATTCGTTCAGTTCGTATACTGTACGAAGATATAGTTTTTCGTCGTGACCCAATCCCAGGCATCCCCAATCGCCTGGGATAAGGCGGATTCTCATCCGAACACTGTATGTTCGTACAGTATACGAACTGAACAAATGCCCGATGCCTGCCGCGGATAAGTGTGCTACACTGGCTATGGTGCTCCCCAGGGCGTTTGTCTACGCCGGTTGATAACTAAGGATCCGTAAATAAACAACTTCTGTGGCGGATTTCGTGGGGAAAACGGTTGGAAGTGTGGGAACTTATTCTTTTATGGATCCTAAGGAGATAGGCGTGCCATCAATTCCCAACAACGCGCCTCCGGGCTTCCATCTGCTGGCGAAGCCCACCGGCGCGATCTGCAACTTGGACTGCAAGTATTGCTTCTTCCTCTCTAAGGAAATGCTCTATCCCGGCAGCCGCTTCCGCATGGCGGATGACCTGCTGGAAACTTATATCAAGCAATTGCTTGAGTCCCATCGCACCCCGGAAGTGACCGTCGCCTGGCAAGGCGGTGAGCCGACTCTGATGGGGCTGGACTTCTTCAAGCGGTCCATCGAATACGTGGAGAAGTATAAGCAGCCAGGCCAGCGAGTGGAGCACACCATCCAGACCAACGGCACCCGGATCGACGACGAGTGGGCGGCGTTCTTTAAGGAGCACAACTTCCTGGTCGGCCTAAGCGTCGACGGGCCACGGGAGCTGCACGACGCCTACCGGGTGACCAAGGG
>JAHELX010000122.1 GCA_024643945.1 Anaerolineales bacterium | reverse complement strand
GTTCCTGGCCAACTTCATACACCTGATGGCCATCCTATTATGGATTGGCGGCGCTGTTGCCTTTGTCGCCCAGACACCGCAGTTGGGCGTTGCGGTCTGGATGGTCAATGTGATCAACGGTGTGTTCAGCTTTTGGCAAGAATATCGAGCCGAAAAAGCCACCGAGGCCTTGCGCCGGCTGCTCCCCTCCTATGCTCGCGTTCTGCGAGATGGGGAAGAGCAACGTGTCCTCGCCGAGGAACTGGTGCCTGGGGATGTGATCTTACTGACCGAAGGCGACCGCATTTCGGCCGATTGTCGCCTGGTGCAGGCGGCCGAACTACGCATGGATCAATCTACCCTCACCGGTGAATCGCGCCCCGTGCGCAAGGCAAGCGACGCCATCCTGGCCGATAACCTGTCCCGGGTTGAAATGCCCAACCTGATCTTTGCCGGGACCAGTGTAGTGGCCGGCACCGGCAAGGCACTGGTCTATGCTACCGGCATGGGCACCGAGTTCGGCAAAATCGCCAACCTCACTCAAAGCTTAGGTGAGGAGCTGAGCCCGATTCAGAAAGAGCTGGGCAGCGTGACTAAAATGGTCACGGTTATCGCCGTTGGCATTGGATTGCTCTTTTTTGTACTGGCGGTTGCACTGGCTGGCATTACTTTGGCTGAGAGTTTCATTTTTGCGTTGGGTATGATTGTCGCCTTCGTGCCAGAAGGTTTGTTGCCGACAGTGACTCTGGCGCTGGCTATGGGCACGCAGCGCATGGCCCGGCGCAACGCTTTGATCAAAAGACTATCGGCGGTCGAAACATTGGGCAGCACCACAGTGATCTGCACCGACAAGACCGGGACGCTCACCCAAAACGAGATGACCGTGCGCGATATATGGCTACCCCTCTTCAACTCTAGCGATCAACAGGGGGAACTGCTGGGTCAGCGGCTAACGGTGACTGGGATTGGATACAGCCCGGAAGGACAGATCCTGAATAATGGGCAGCCGGTTGCCTTAGACTCTGAGCCTTCGACACCAGCTTTAAGCGCCGGGCAGGCTCTGCGTGGGTTGCTGCTGGCTGCCGGCCTGTGCAACAACTCACGCTTGTTACCGCCCAACGATGAAGCACTGCATTGGACAGTTTTGGGAGACCCTACTGAAGCAGCGCTCAAGGTAGCGGCACGTAAAGCTGGGTTGGACCTGGAGGCCGAAGAGCGTCGTACGCCGCGTCTGCGTGAAATCCCCTTCGAGTCGCGCCGCAAGCGCATGAGCACTATTCACCAAATCACCGATCGCCCATCGTCCACTGCCCATCGGCTGGCCTATGTCAAAGGTGCTTCCAAAGAGGTGCTGGATCTATGTACTCGCATCCGGCTAGACGGGCAGGAATGCGCATTAGATGATAGTCTTCGAGCACAAATCTTGGCCGCTAACGACGACTACGCCCGTATTGGGTTGCGTGTGCTGGCTGTTGCACGCCGCGATTTGCCTGATGGTTTGACAGAGTACACAGCCGAAGCCGTCGAGGACGACCTGACCTTTCTGGGACTGGTAGCCATGATGGACCCACCTCGTCCTGAGGTGACCGAGGCCGTGGGGAAATGCCATCGCGCCGGCATTCGCATTGTGATGATCACCGGTGATTATGGACTAACCGCGGAAAGCATCGCCCGGCGCATTGGTGTTACGCACAGCGAGGGACCTCAACCGCGTATCATCACCGGTTTTGAGCTGGACACGATGAGCGACCAGGCTCTGCAAGAAGCTCTGCAGAATGATGTCATCTTCGCCCGCGTGGCTCCAGAGCATAAATTGCGAGTGGTCAGTGCCCTCCAGGAAATGGGCGACGTCGTGGCTGTGACCGGCGATGGCGTAAATGATGCTCCCGCCCTCAAGAAAGCTGATATTGGCGTGGCGATGGGTATCGCCGGCACCGATGTGGCCAAAGAAGCCGCCGACATGATCCTGACCGACGATAACTTTGCCTCTATCGTTAACGCTGTGGAAGAAGGGCGGGCTGTTTACGCCAACATCAAGAAATTCACCACCTACATCTTCACCAGCAACACGCCAGAAGCTGTGCCCTTCATTCTGTTCGCCTTCAGCGCTGCACGCATCCCGCTGGCATTGAATGTTATGCAGATTTTATCCATTGACCTGGGTACCGACATCATGCCCGCCCTGGCCTTGGGTGCCGAATTACCCGAACCAGGCGTGATGGATAATCCACCCCGTAACCTGAAAGAGCACATAATCGCCCTTCCTCTACTTCTGCGTGCCTACGTCTGGTTAGGCCCGATCCAGAGCCTGGCGGCAATGGCGGCCTTCTACTTCCAGTATTGGACGAACGGTTATTGGGGCCAGTGGTTAAACCTGCCGTCAAGTGGACCTCTCTATCGCTCGGCAACCGCTATGGCGCTTGCCGCTGTCGTCACCACGCAGATTGGTAACCTTTTCGCCCAACGTACCGAGCGCACTTCTATTCTTCGTCTGGGCTTACGCCGCTTAGTGGCAAATCGGTTGATATGGGTGGGTATCGCTACCGAACTTGTGCTCATCTTCTTGATTGTCTACATCCCGCTTTTCCAGGGGTTTATCGGCACAGCCGCTTTCCCTCTGGCAAATTGGCTTTTCCTATTCGCCTGGACTCCTTCGTTATTGCTGGTTGATGAGCTGCGCAAGGCGTTGGAGCGTCATCGGACAAAGCAAAGAGGTGGTATATGAGGATCATCATCATTGGTTGTGGCCGTTTGGGTTCTGTCCTGGCGCAAACCCTGAGCATGGGTGGGCATGCGGTGACGGCGGTGGACAATGATCCGGCTAGTTTCGAGCGCCTGGGGCCTGCATTTAAGGGCCAGACCGTCCTTGGCGTTGGCTTCGACCGCGACCTGTTGCTTCAAGCTGGCATCGAGCGCGCCGATGGCCTGGCTGCAGTGACCACCAGTGATGACACAAATGTGGTCACTGCCCGTCTTGCCAGCCTGGTTTTCCGGGTGCCCAGGGTTGTCGCCCGCGTGTACGACCCGCGCAAAGCTGAGATCTACCGGCGGCTGGGCTTACAGACTATCTCTCCTGTCGGCCTGGGCACCGACCTCTTAGCTGAACTACTCACTTTTTCCCAGTTGAAAACGATTTTGAGTCTGGGAAGTGGCGAAGTGGGCATCGTGGAAGCAGAGGTCCCCCTACTTCTGGTGGGCCGGACAGTAACCGCATTGACTATCCCCGGCGAAGTCCACCTGGTAGCTGTTAGTCGGGGCAGCAAAACTTTCCTGCCTACCCCGGCTACAGTCTTCCAACAGGGTGACCTGATCCACCTGGCAGTTTTGACCGCATCCACCGAGCAGCTCGAAGCATTGCTGGGACTGGTGTAAGGAGGAAACAAGATGGCGATGAGCGTAGTCATCGTGGGCGGCGGCAAGCAGGGTACCTACCTGGCCTCAATATTACTGACCGAAGGGTATCGGGTAAAGATCATCGAAGTGCGGCGCGAGGAAATTCCACGGCTGCACGCTGACCTGCGGCCAGAGGTAGTAGTGCCAGGCAACGGCACAGACCCTAATCTGCTGGAAGCCGCAGGTATCCGCCAGGCTGACGTTGTGGCCGCAGTGACTGGCGCCGACGAGACCAATCTGGTAATCGCCAGCCTGGCGCGCTTCGAGTTCAATGTGCCGCGTACCATTGCTCGCGTGAATAATCCCAAGAATGCCTGGATGTTCACACCGGAAATGGGCGTGGACGTGGCACTGAATCAAGCCGACCTGATTGCCCATCTGATCGCCGAGGAGATGTCGCTGGGCGACATGATGACGCTGCTCAAGTTGCGCAAGGGGCAATACTCACTGGTGGAGGAAAAGGTGGATCCCACGGCTATCGCGGCCGGCAAGGCAGTGCGCGATCTCAATCTGCCCGCCGAATGTATCCTGGCTGCTGTCATTCGCAAAGGTCAACTCCTCATTCCCCGCGGCGACACTGTATTACAGCCGGCGGATGAGGTGCTAGCAGTAGTGCACGCCTCACAACTGGCCCGATTGGCAGCCCTGCTAGGCGCGCAGAGGGGGTAGAGTTAACGCAGGGTGACTTTCGCACTATTGCCAGAAAACACTCAGCATTACTCAGGGACGCTCGCAGGGGGCTGCCGATTTTTGAAAGCACGCTTTGCTTCGACCAGGGCCGCCGCCTCTGGCCTCTCCTTGTAGAATTCGTCGAGCGGATAGCAGCCTGATACCAACCCCCTGCGCGGGGCAGTAGTGCAGTCGCTGAAGGTGCGGCAGATGAGCTTGCGCTGCAAAGGCCTTCCTGCCAGCACATCGGCGGCCAGGTCGGGGTAAGACAGGGCCATGCGTCCCAGCCCCACGAAGTCGGAGCGGCCAGTGCGCACGACGTACTGCGCCACATTGGGCAGCCACTCCTGCAGGTAGGAGTAGGCCGAGCCAACGACCGCCAGGTCAGGTCGATGAGCTTTAAGGCGGGCCGTCACGTCGATCTGCCGGGCCACGCCCACTAGCGGATCCTCCGGCGGCCCATAGCCATCCGAGGGCGGGAAGAGCGCCGGGCGCTGGATGTGTGGGTTGTAGTATGGGCTGCCCATCGTAATGCACACCAGCTCGATCCCCAGTGAGGCCAGCAGATCTAGGAAGGCACATGGTTCGGTCAGGTCGATCCCTACGCCGGTGCCATCGCCGCCGAAGGCGTAGGGGTACTCGCCCCCAAAGGGTGTCGGCTCGCCCACCCCGCCCGGCCCCGGCCGAAAGGGCACAAAATCGAAAGCACTCACCCGCACGCCGATCTCCAGACCCGCCGCCTCCGCCCGGATGCCCGCCACGATCTCACGCAGGAAACGCGTCCGGTTCTCGAAGCTCCCTCCGTAGCGCCCCGGCCGATCCACTGCGCTCAGGAACTCGTGCCCCAAATAGCCATGGCAGTGCTTGACGTCCACAAAGTGGAAGCCCGCCCGCTGAGCCAGGCGCGCCGCTCGGACAAAGTCCTCCACCAGGCGGGCGATATCGTCATCCGCCATCACAGGCAGATCGGGCGGGATGCCGAACCTGCGGTCGAGGATGGGGTGGCGGTAGAGGATATTGGGCTCCGGGCGCGCCTTCCCGTTTACGAGGCGGGGTCGGGCGAAGCGGCCCGAGTGTGTCAACTGCAACCCTACCAGCAGGTCGTCCGTGTGGCCGTAGCGTGTTCCGTGCTCGGCCACCAGGGCCTCCCGCAGCGCCGCCAGGTCGCCGACCGTCTCCTCATCAATCATCAATTGGTTAGGGTTGGCGCGGCCATCCGGGCGCACCGCCACCGCCTCGCCGCCCCAGATCAGCTTGGCCCCAGCTTTGCCGAAGCGCCGCCAGCGACGGATCGTCAACTCAGTCGGGCGGCCACCGGCAGTGCCATCCCACCCCTCCATGGGTAGGATACAGAAACGGTTGCCGATCGTGAAGCCGCTTTTCAGACGATACGGCTGGGCGAGGGGGGCATCTGTGCCCGCTTCGACCTCCTCATCGAAGGACAGGTCCAGCCCTATCTGGCTCAAATATCCCCGGAAGACCTCGGCGGTCTTCAGCGACGCAATACGCCGATATCTCATTGTTCCCGGACCTCCTGAATCCACGCCAGCGCCTGGGCCCCATTGTCGCGGATGGCGTCAAAGTCACCGGCGGCCACCAGGTCCTTGCGGATGAGCTTGCTGCCCATCCCCAGGAAGGTTACGATTTTTTTCATGGTCAACTCCTACTCGTAAATCTCCCCGCTGCGGAAGCTGGCCCAGGCCGTCTCGAACCAGGCGTCGGTCTCGGGGATTGGCCTGCGGCGCACCCACTGGTTTTTCACTGCCGGATACAGAGCATCCGCGCCATCAAGCGTGGCGACGGTCTCCAGCACCTTTTCGCGGAAGCTTGGATCCTCCAACGCGATATGCCATTCATCGCCTAGCTTGTCGTGGACCTCGTCACCGTCCTTGGTCAACACAATGGCCGACCCACGACTGCCGACGCCGCTCTGCAGGGCGAACAGGATCGCTTCCAGATACACCGCATGCGCGAAGCAAAGCTGCCGGTTGCGCAGCACCTCGGCCAGATCCGCAGGGGTCTCATACGAGCAGCCGGACTGTTCAATCCGCTTGAGCTGCGCCCACGCATCTTCGACGGCTTTGGGCAGCTCCTCCAACGACCGAATGTGAGCCCCCGCCCGCGACATTCGTGCCTGGAACTCTTCGCGCTCCGCTTGCCAGGTCGACCCGGCGCTGCCGCACTTTTCGATCCACGTCCGCAACTCGCCCGCCGCCTGCTTCGCTGCCTGCCTGACCACATCCTCGGGCGCGCTCCAGTCCGCGTACCGATGGGCAATAAACTCCGCAGCGCGTAACGCGCCCACTTGCCCCGAGTTCAGCGCTGCCCCACCCGGCCGGTACACACCGTGCGAGCCATTCACCTCGCCGATGGGGAACAAGTGTTTGACGTTAGTCGACTCCCACCAGTGGTTGCCTGCCAGCCCGCCGTTGTTGTGCTGGGCACAGACGGCGATCTCCAGTGGTTCTGAGGTGATGTCGATGCCGTGCTCGACGTAGAGCTCGATAGCGCCAGGGTTCATCTTGCGCAGCCGCTCAATGGGCGTGTCTAAAAGCGCTTCCGACCGGGTCAGGTACGTCCGTGCCTCCTCGCTCAAGTTGTCGAAGCTGAAGCCTTCGGGGTTGCGGCGGAAGTCGAGGAAGACACGCCGCCCCTTGAGCACCGTCTCGATGTAGACCAGGATGTCGATTAGCGAGGAGCCACCGATTACCTTGCGCGAGTCGAACGGCCACTGGTAACCCTTGAGAAACACCATCGAGTTCATCTCGCCCACGGAGTCAAAGTAGTCACGCATAAACTCGCGCCCGTCGCTGATACCATCGGCCTCGGTACTGATGAAGCGGGGGATCACCTGCATATAGGTGCCGGACACGTTCCAGCGGAACTTGATCGAGGCCAGGCCATACTGTGATTCGGGCAGGCTCTGCGCCTTCGCGCCGGCCATCAGCGCCAGGCCGATGGCGCCGGTGTGCACCTCGGGATAGACACTGGTCTTGTAGAGCCCTCCGGGGCCGCCCACGGCGAAGACCACGTTTTCAGCGCCGTATGCCTCCAGACTGCCATCCACTCTAACAGCAAGCGCACCGGCGGTGCGCTTCTCGCCGCCCTCGCCGGCAGTCAAGAGCTGTACCACGTTCCGATTCTCGCGCATCTCAATGCCCAGCTCCTCCGCCCGGCGGATGAGCGCGCGGCACATCTCCCGCGAGGTATACGGCCCGATGGACGTCGCCCGCTGCCGGGGATCGTGGTCGGTCTTGTAGCCCACAACCTGGCCGTACTGGTCGCGCGGGAAGGGCACGCCCAGGCTGACCAGGTGGACGAACGCTCGTACCGACGACGCCGCCTCTACCAGCGCCAGGTCCCCGTGCATGCTGCCGCCGGCAAAATACGTCTCCGCCATCGCCACTGGCGAGTCGGCGTCCTGACCGTACACGCCAAGCTTGTAGTAGGTCTGCTTGTCGCTGCCAGCGTTGATCGACGTGCCCATCTGCAGGCCCTCGGTGACGATCAGCACGTCCTCGATGCCGCCCGCGCGCAACTGTACCGCCGCGTTGAGCCCTGCTGCACCACTGCCGATCACCAGGGTGTGCACCCATGTCATCAATAGCGAGTCGTTTAGGGCTTCCTCACGCATACACATTCTCCCAAGTTTAGTCAATCTACAACCTCTGCACCGTTATCCCCCCGTCCACCATAATCACCTGCCCGGTGGAATAGGCGAGGTCTCCCCGTACCAGCATCGCGACAGCCCTGCCGATGTCCTCGGGGAAACCCCAGCGTGGCTGGATGGTGAGCCCTTCGGCGATCAGCTTGTCGTACCTGGTCGTCACAGGTTGGGTCATATCGGTCTTGATCACGCCGGGACGGATTTCGTACACAGGAATGCCGAACTCGCCCAACCGCACTGCCCACAGCTTGGTCGCCATGCTCACGCCGGCCTTGGAGATGCAGTATTCGCCGCGGCTGGGGGAGGCAACGGTGGCAGAGATGGAGGAGATGTTGACGATACAGCCCTGAAAGCCCTCGTTCTCCCGCTGCTGCTCGATCATCCAGTTGGCCACGGCTTGGGTGAGGAAATACGGCCCCTTGAGGTTAATATCCATTACCCAATCGAAACTCTCCTCAGTCGCTTCGAGGATGTCGGCGCGTACCTTGGGCGCCACGCCAGCGTTGTTCACCAGCACGTTTAGCTGCCCGAACCTCTCCTTGATCTGGGCTAACATACGGGCGCGCGCCTCCCAATCGGCCACATCGGCCAGGCAGTAAAGAACGTCGGCACCCAATTCGCGCAGATCGTTCAACGCGTCCTCGGCCGCATCTCGTGGATGGACGTCGCCTACGACGATATCACACCCTTCAGCCGCCAGACTCTTGGCGATGCCCAATCCGATACCGCGCCCTGCTCCAGTAATAAGTGCAACTTTCCTCATCTTGTTGACTCCACCTGGTGTAGACTGGGATTGTAAACGAACAGTAACGATGGCCTTCAGGTTAGGCACGGCGGCGAGAAACGCCTTGTCCACGACCGCTATTCCCCAACCGGAGAAGAAGCCGTCCGCCTTGGACAAACAACCTATTATGGCCGCCAACTGGCGTACTTGGGATGATCTTTGCCGATAGGAAGTTCGACGGCCTCGCCCGTCTGGGCGGAGTGGTAGATGGCTGTAATCAACTCCAGCGAGGCGCGGGCATCGGCCAGGGTGACCGGCAACTCGGCGCCATGCTGCAAGGCTGCGTAGAAGCGGAAGAACTGCCCCTCGAAATCCTCCGGCAGGGGCACGAACCGGGACAGCGTCTCCTCGATCCGCTTCTCCATCTCCGGCGAGTCGCCGGTGAAGGTCCAGGGATCGGTGGTGTTTTCGTAGGGCTCGGTGTTGCTTTCGGCGGTCAAATTGCTGAAGCAGAAACGATGGCGGGTGATCTGCGCTGCAGAGCCCGTCGTCACGGAAAGGGAAGCCAGGGAACCATCGGCCATCTGCAGCGACGCAGAGACGCAGTCCTCCGTCTCGATGGGATTGACCAGGGTTGCGGTGTGAGCCAGGACGCGCCTGGCTGAACCGATGATATACGTGAGCGCGTCGTGGGCGTGGACGGCCAATGTAACCAGCGCGCCGCCCAGCTCCGTCTCCCACCTACCGTGCCAGGTCGCGTAGTAGTCGGCCCGTCGCCTCCAGGCGGTCTCCACCGTGCTCAGGTAAGCCTGCCCTGCCACGCCTGCCTCGATCAGGAATTTGAGCTTCTGCAGGCCGCGGCCGAATCGGTATTGGAAGATCGGCATTACCCGTCTATCCGACGCCGTCTCGGCTCGGATCAGCTCGTCCACTTCTCGGAGGGAGCCAGCCACGGGCTTCTCGCATATGATATGTTTGCCCGCCGCCAGGGCCTGCTGCACTTGCTCAACGTGTTGATGGGAGGGCGTGCACAGATCGATCACGTCCAGGTCGTCCATGCGATACAACTCGCCGATGTCTGTAGAGAAACACGGGATGTCGTACTTTGCCGCTATATCGCGTGTCTTGGCCTCTTTGGTCCCGCAGAGGACCACCACCTCAAATTGATCCGGCAAGTTTTGAAATGCGCGGATGTGGGCCTGGCCAACACCGCTGCCGACGATGCCGACTCTCAATTTCTCATTCATCTTTCAGATTCCCTAACCTCCGTGCTTGTGTCTGAGCCTGCAGTGCCAGTTCCGACGCCAGGAAGCAATGGGCTTGAGGCATTGCCATTTCGGTACGGTTTATGATGTCACCGATCAACTGCCGGCCGTAGGGCAGATCAACGTCGCGGCAGTCAATATACTGGGTACCTTCCCGGTCAACCAGGAACAGGTGGTCGCCGCCGGGCCGCCCGGCGATGTCGCAATACTTGCGAAGCTCGACGTAGCCTTCTGTTCCGAGAATGACAACGCGCCCATCCCCCCAGGTTCCCAGCCCGTCAGGCGTGAACCAGTCCACCCGGATGTAGCCCGTGCCGCCGTTCCCCCGCAGGATCACCTCGCCGAAGTCCTCCAATTCCGGATACTCAGGATATTTGTAATTGGCCACCTGCGCCGCCACTACCTCGGCCTGCGTGGAGCCGGTGAAGAACAGGAACTGATCGACCTGGTGGGAGCCGATGTCGGCGATGATGCCGCCGTACTGCTCGCGACGGAAGAACCAGTCGGGGCGGGTGTGCAACCCAATCCGGTGCGGCCCCAGGCCGATGGTTTGCACCACCTGGCCAATCGCGCCAGCCTGGACCAACTCGCCCGCCTTGATGGCGGCAGGGCTCCAAAAACGCTCGCTGAAGCAGACCGAGTAAATGCGGCCGGTCTCAGCCTGAACCCGGCGGACCTCGGCTAACTGTTCGCAAGTAGTGAAGCCCGGCTTGTCGCTCATATAGTCCTTGCCATGCCGCATGGCGGCGATGCCCAGCGGCGCACGCTCGCAGGGAATCGCCGCGCTGACGATCAGATGGATAGTCTCATCCACCAGAATCTCCTGGGCGCTTTCGGCCAACCGGACCTGGGGATAGGTCTCGGCGAACCTGGCGGCGATGTCAGATTCCCTGGCGTAAAAGGAGACGAACTCAGCGCCGGCGCGCAGCAGCAGGTCTACCTGGCCATAGATGTGGCCGTGATTCAGGCCGATGGCAGCAAAACGAATGGTGGCTGGTTTAGACATATGGAGTTCTTCCTCTCGCCCGTGAGGGTTTTCTGCTGTAGCCCTGGACTCTGTCACAAAGTACTTGTCCAATAATAACTTTGCACTGCCATCGGTAAATCAGGTGTGAACTGATTGCAGAAGCACCGAGTTATTTCTGGACAAGTGCAAAGTACTTGTCCAATAATAACTTTGCACTGCCATCGGTAAATCAGGTGTGAACTGATTGCAGAAGCACCGAGTTATTTCTGGACAAGTGCAAAGCACTCCTCGATGCTGGAGGGATGGCGGCTGCTCGTCTACCTGGCAACCGAGTCAGCAGCCATCTGGCTCGTTGCCTCCAGGTATTCTTCGTAAGCCGCTCGTGCCGTTCGGTTGTGCTCGCGGATCACCTGCTCTACGTGATCGGGGTCTCTCGTGCGTAGGGCCTCAAAGATGCGCCAATGCTCCTGCTGAGCGATGCCGACCCGGCGTGCAAACACATCGTTCAGGCAGTGACGGCGCAGGCGGTCCCAGTGAGCCAGAACCTTGGCCATCAGGCGCTTCACCAGCGGCGTTCCCGCCTGGTCACACATGAACTGGTGCAGGCGTGTATTCTCATGAGAGAAGCGATCGGGATTGTCGACGAGCGTATCTAAGTCACGTAGGAGATTCTCCATCTCGAGCAGACTGTCCTCGCTCATCCGCAGACAGGCCGCACGCCCGCTGATAACCTCCAGGGCCTCCAGCAAGTCGAATACCTCACGGACCAGGCCGGCGTCAATTTCGGTAACCTTGGTGCCTATGTATGGCTCGATGGTGACGAAGCCATCCGCCTGCAACTGTTGCAGTGCCTCGCGAACCGGGATCTGGCTGACACCGAGCTCTATGGCCAGATCGTCGATGACCAGGCGCGCGCCAGGCTCCAGCTCACCCTCCAGGATTGCGACGCGCAGGGCATCGTAGACGAATTCTTTCTTGCTGCGGAAAGTTTTGATTTGACGCATTTTGCATCTTTTAGCCGAATCATATATCATATATTATATAGGAAACGAGAGGTTCGTCAAGTTAGCTGGCAGATTGGGTGCGTCCCAAATTCTTGGCAGACCCTACGGGTTTCAGAAAACCCGTAGGGTCTTGCACCTAAAATTTGGGACAGACCCTGGCAGATTCGTGGGTTTGACCGGTTCCTCTTGGCTGTCTATAATTGGTACCGGACAGAATCAATAGTCTCCCCCCGCAGTGTTGTTAGGGAACAGTGGCCTGAGTATGCGAGAGAAAGTCGGCGGCTGAGGATTCCCTCTAATCCTGCGTTCCTTACCGATCAGCGATACTCAGCAGAGAGGCCACCAGAAATCCGACGTAACAGAAACTAGAAGCCTTCAGACAGATGCTTGAATCGGGCCCGTATATCCCAGGGGGTAAGGTGAATGGCAAAAAGAGAGTCGATGACAGACAGTGGCCTGGACTACTTGCGCAAGGAATCGCTGTGGATGGTACTGTTCTGTATGACCGTCGTGCTGTATCTCTGGTGTGTGATCTTGTTCCAGCCGATCAACTTGCAGCCAGTCGACTGGGTTGGGG
>JAHELX010000758.1 GCA_024643945.1 Anaerolineales bacterium | reverse complement strand
GGTTACTATCAAACAAGCCGATAGCATCGCTCCCGGCGAGTCCGAAATCGACCATTGGGACGGGGCCGTCATGTACAATTCACCCTTGCAGCCCGCCATCCACTCTGGAGCCGACCAAATCATGATTGTCTTGCTCTCCCCCTATCACGCCCAGCATAAACCTGATGCTGCACTTCCCCCGGCTCCCGCAGGTATCCTGGGAAAGATTGGCCAGTTGCTCGACCTGGCGGTTACGGCCACGTTTGAGAATGACTTTGAGCAGATGCGCAGAATCAACCGGCGGGTGGGCCAGAGACGCACCGAGCCGGATCATAGAAAAGTTGAGGCTGCCTTGATTGGCCCCAAGAATTGGCTCGCGCTCAGTGACATCATCCGCTACCAAAAGGATCGCATCCAAGACCTGCGCCAGCAGGGCCAGGAAGCAGCACAGATTACCTGGAGGGATATCCAGGAACATGGCTGGCCCTCACTAGCGGGTTAACTACGGGATGACCGGCAGGTGACCAGGCAGACGCTGCGCATTCAAGCCACTCCATAGATGAAACCACACCCTGCCCGACGCGGCGGGGTTTTTGTTGTGCGCTGGATGGAGACTTTATGTGTCCTCACTGTCGTACGTTTGCCACGACAATCGATGCACTCAGCGCGGATTATTCAGTTATCAGCGTTCCTGTCAGATTAGCCTCGCTCAGGCCGGCTCCTTGCAGGTTGGCACTACTCAGGTCAGCACGTATCAGGTTGGCCTCACGTAAATCTGCCCCGCTCAGGTTCGCCCGGCCCAGGTCTAGATAACTCAGATCAGCCCTTGCCAGGTTCGCTTTGCGCGTGTTAAGATAAATCTGAAACAGCCTCCCCCTCAGGGCAAGATTAGCTTTGTGCAAGGTGAGAAAAACCAGAACTCCACAACTTTAATTTCCGAAAGTCCATAAGTCGGCACTCCAATTGCGCATAATGGCGCGACAGGCGTCTTTTGCAGTGTCCCCAATCGGTGACGCTCCCCGAAGTCTTTCAAGCTCACGCTCTGAATTTGTGGTATACTAAGGCAAAACATATGGTCGCAACATACTCATCCACTGATGAATGATCCGCTGTGGCAGCCCGGAGGGAGATATCATGGGACTCACAAGGGACGAAGAGTTAATGCTTGAGGACTACAGGACCTCGCTTACGCTACTCTGTCACGAAGATAACCGGAAATCGCATTTGTTTACCATATTCTTTCTCGTCCAGGGAGCGCTGTTCGGATTCTATGGCCTGATCTTCACCAGCAACACGCCTTTGGCTACAGCGCTGGTTGTTCTTGGCATGATTTTCAGCGTATTTTGGCTTCTGGTGATGGAAAGAATGCAGGGTTTCGTCGAGCTGAGATACTGTCAACTTGTGCAGCTAGAAGCCAAATTAGGCGTGATTACGACGATTACCAGTGAGGAACAAGTGAGAGAGCAGGGAGAGGCGCAAGTCATAGAGCGCAAGTATGAGTTACCCTGGTATCGAAAGCTATTCTCCATCAGTAAGAGCATAGAGAGCCGACTACCCGCACTAATTGGTTTCTTCTGGATTCTACTGGGAGTCGGTTCATCCCTGGGCATCTTCTGAAGGAGGCCGAGTCTCACAGGCGCGTTGCAGGCGATTCCAAATGGAGCCAACGCCTGGTTCGAGCCCGGCACCGCAGCAACAAATCTCTGGTCTAATCGTTTCTTGAGAGCAGCCAACCTGGCGGAGATGCGGATGAAAAAACATGGCCTATTGATCTTTGATCTGGATGGTACCCTATTTCGAACTGAGACCGTCACTGTCCCTGCAGTTCGGCAGGGCTTTAACGACCTTAATCTTCCTGTGCCTCGAACGGAAGACATTCACTCCTTCTTCGGGAAACCTGCTGATGTTTTCAATCACTGGATTCGCTCCCAATATTCGCCAGACAAAGCTAACGAATTGATTGATAGCATCGAACGCCGTGAGCTGGAACTCATTTCAGAGACAGGAGAGCTTTATCCTGGGGTCCGAGAGGTTCTCAAGACGCTGCGCAAAGCGACTGGTCATATGGCCCTTTATTCAAACGGACCAGAGAACTACGTTGAACATGTTGTCGATGTGCATCGCCTTCAGGAATTCTTCGATGCGGTGAGGTACCGACGCTCTGATCAGGATTCCAAGCACACAATGGTGCGCGAGCTGCTCGAACGTCTAGAAAGTCGGCCTGCCATTGTGATTGGCGATCGGTACGAGGACATTGATGCCGCGAAGCGCCATAAGCTTTTCGCCATCGCAGCCAAATACGGATATGGAGCGGGGGATGACCTGGGTTCAGCAGATGCCGAGGCAAGTTCTCCATCAGATTTAGAGGCGTTGGCGCTCTCCCTCCTAGCACACAAAACCGACCAGACGGGCAGCAGCAGGTAGGCAGCCGTTCAAATTCCACCGGCGCAAACGCTGGCCGGGTGGGCCGGCCAGCCCGACACTTTGCGCGGCCGCCTGCGCCAATTGCCCCAGCTTATCACCGAAGGTCTGTGGCCGCCCAGGCTGCCGGCCGGGGCTCCACCGAGGAGCAGCGCCGCTGGCTGGATAAGATCGCCGAGGCGGTGGGCCTCAACCTGGCCTTCACCCAGGCGGATTTTCAAGACTACTTCTTCGATGAAGGCGGCCTGCTCACCGCACGGCGGCTCTTTGGGCAGGAGTTGCCGACACTGCTGGATGAGTTAAATGAGGTGTTGGTGATATAATGCCAAAGCTGCACGTTCATCCCGCCATCCTGGCTCGGGCCAAGGAACTGCGCCGTCCGATGACGCTGCAAGAAGCCAAATTATGGGGACGCTTGCGTGGCAAACAATTGTATGGCATCAAGTTTCGACGTCAGCATCCCATCTTTCGCTTCGTTCTTGATTTTTTCTGCTACCAGCACCAGTTGGTGATTGAAGTTGACGGGGGCATCACGCCGGCCCAGATCAACAGCTCTACGATCAGGCCAGAACCGAATGGCTGGAGGAGCACGGCATGCGCGTCATCCGCTTCACCAACCGGGATATCGACACCAATATCGAAGGTGTTTTGCAGGAAATCGCTCGGCAGTGCGGTATCGAGGAAGAATCCTCCCCCCAGCGGGGGGAGCTAGAGGGGGGAGAGATCGTCATTGACTCATAAGCCGAGGTTGAAACGATGGCGAGGGTTTCGCCCCCCTAAATCCCCCCGCTGGGGGGACTTTCGAGCCACGCCCCAGCGGGCGCCACTCCAGTCCTCCCCCCAGCGGGGGGAGCTAGAGGGGGG
>JAHELX010000121.1:1896-12275 GCA_024643945.1 Anaerolineales bacterium | reverse complement strand
GGTTCGGGGCAGGGGTAGCGTGTGTCGGTATGGGCTCCAAACTGATCCGAAAGGATTGGGTGGCGGCGGGCAACTGGGCAGAGATCACAGCCACAGTGCGCCAGGTGTTAGATTGGATCAAGAAGGCGCGGGGAGTACCTGCTTAATTTTCGTAACTATTCAGCCTACCCTCCCACAGGTTGCAACAGTTTCTGCTTTGGCGTTTGCCTAAACCTGCGGGAGGGTGAGCAGTTACGAATTTTTCCTTCTTGCACCCCGTCTAAGATGAGGAGTAGCAGATGTCCTCTTCAATTCGAGTATGTCTGGCCGGAGCTGGTCGAGTTGCGAAAGTCCACGCAAGTTCTCTTGTTCATCATGTACCGGCGGGCAAGCTGGTGGCGATTGTAGACACCCATCCGGATGTGCTGGAAGAGACAGCCGACCAATTCGGCGTTGGCGGCCGGTTTCGAATGTTAGAAGAAGCCCTCGGCAATGCCGATTTTGATGCCGTGCTGATCACTACGCCGACCTTCACGCACGCGTCACTGGCGGTGATGGCTGCGAAGGCAAGGAAACACGTCTTCCTGGAGAAGCCGATGGCGCTCACGCTGGCTGAGTGCGATGCAATTATTGATGCTGCTAATGACAATGGTGTTTTCCTGCAAATTGGGTTTATGCGTCGCTTCGACCCTGAGTTTGAAGCGGCCGCCAGGCGCATCGAAGCTGGTGAAATCGGTCGCCCGATGTTGATCAAGTCGTTAACTCACGGCCCGGGCCTGCCTCCGCCCTGGGCCCGCGACCTGAAAACCTCGAACGGCATGCTGGCCGAGGTCAATAGTCACGATTGGGACTGCACACGTTGGCTGATGGGCTCCAATCCCCAGCGGGTCTATGTGGAAGTGGCTAACTTTAAGGGTGCGGCACGAGGTGTTGATACCGAGAACTTCTACGACAATGTGCTGGTCAATATTCGCTTTGAGAGCGGTGGCTTGGGTAGTATCTCAGGGGTGTGCCCTTGCGAATATGGATATGATGCCCGGGTTGAGATTGTTGGCGAGCGAGGCATTATGCAGATCGGCGAAATGAAGGGGCAGTCGGTGGTGGTGTGCACTAACCGGGGCCAGGGTTTGGTGACGCCGATCTATCGCACCTGGCCGGAGCGCTTTGCCTGGGGATACATTCGCGAGATGGAACACTTCATCCATTGTATCCAAACAGATACTGCGCCGAGGGTGGGAGGAGAAGACGGCCGCTGGGCTGTCGCAGGTGTCCTGGCCGGGACGAAATCTTTCCTCGAAGAGCGGCCAGTCTACCTGCGTGAAGTACTTGAGGGAGGAGAAGCGTAATTCCGATGACCGAGAACGCAATGACTGCGGCTGTGTATCACGGACCCGACGACCTGAGAGTCGAAAAGCGGCCGGTACCTGACATCGGCCCCGCTGAGGCACTGGTGCGAGTGGTCACTGCCAGCATCTGCGGAACGGACCTGCGTATCCTGCACGGGAAGCACCGCAAGTATCCGCCGGGCACCACACGTATTCCCGGCCATGAAGTTGTGGGAAAAGTTGTGCAAGTAGGTGCCAACGTGAAAGGGCTTCAAGTCGGCCAACGTGTGTTTGTCGCCCCCAATATGGGATGTGGGCACTGTCGCCAGTGTGTTTCCGGCAACAATAACCTTTGTGCTAATTACGAGGCCCTTGGCGTGACAATCGACGGCGCCTTTGCCGAGTATATGCGTATCCCGGCCGCGGCCATTTTGCAGGGTAACCTGATCCCTCTCAACGAAGACATTGATCCCGCAGTAGCAGCCCTGATCGAGCCCTTTGCGTGTGTGTTGCGGGGTCAGAACGCAGTCAACATACGCGCCGGCGATGTTGTCTTGGTGGTGGGCGCCGGTCCGATAGGGATCATGCACACGATGCTCGCGCAACTCCGTGGCGCCAGCCGCGTGATCGTGAGCGAATTGATCCCCGAGCGACAGGCCCAGGCGGATCGGATCGGCGCTGATCGCATCGTCAATCCAGAGCATGAGGAGTTGGCAGCGGTGGTGGCCGAAGAGACCAACGGCGATGGAGCTGATGCGATCATCATTGCGGCTCCGGCGCGGCGTGCCCAAGAAGCTGCGCTTGAACTGTCCGCGATCGGCGGGCGCATCAACTATTTTGGTGGCTTGCCTAAGGATCGTCCTTCGATCACCTTTGACTCCAATTTGGTGCATTATAAGGAACTTGTCGTCACGGGGACGACTGCGTGCAGTACAAACGATTGCTGGCAGTCTGCGGCAATTGTCAATTCTGGACGTATCGATCTGTCTAACCTCATCAGTGCTCGCTATTCGCTACACCAGGCTCTCGATGCGTTCACGGCTGCAGAGGATCGCAAAACGCTTAAGGTTGTGTTGGAACCTGGCACATAGTAGCAGCAGGTTTAAGAACAGGGTGTTCCGCCCGGCTCTTTCGGACATCCGCAGAAAATTGATGACGGTGAACAGTTCGAAACGTATAAGGAGTGCCTGTAATGTCAGATCGGCCGCTTACCTTTCGTATCTCACAACCAGACGGAGTTCCCAGTCGGTGCGACAACTATATCTGCCGCCGGTTGTCAGCAATGGAAGGGCAGTTTGCGGATCGACAAGCATATGATGCCATGCTGAACGAACAAGACACAGTGGTCTATGAGGTTTATGAGATGAAACGACCTGAGATCCCCGGCGAGTTGTTGCATGGCATCTCCGTAGTACACCCGGGTAAAGTGGGAGACGAGTATTTCATGACCAAAGGCCATTTCCACTCCGAACTAGAGACGGCTGAGATCTATTACTGCTTGCGGGGTGAAGGCGTGATGGTCATGGAGACACCTGAAGGTGAGTGGTCGGTCGAGCCACTGCGCCCGGGCAGTGTGCTTTACGTACCACCTCGATGGGCACACCGATCAGTAAACACGAGTTCAGAAGATAATTTAGTGACGTTCTTCGTCTACCCCGGTCACGCCGGGCATGATTATGCGTCTATTGAGAAACAGGGTTTTCGCAAGCTGATCGTTGAGCGTAATGCTCATCCTCAGATTATGGACAATCCCCGTTGGCTTTCGCCGGAAGAGCGGGGATGATTTGGAGATCGAGATCACCCAACAAACAACAGTAGGATAGGATATCTATCATGCCTAAATACGGTGCCCATGCCTTTCTTTGGATTGACGAATGGACGGTCGAAAAAGGGAATCAGGCGATTGCTGCTGCTGGGGATCTCGGTTTTGACTTCATTGAGATCCCACTATTAAGGCCCGAGGAGTTCGACCCGGCTGCGCATAAGAAAGCTCTCACGGATGCCAGGCTGGAAACAACCGTGTCCCTGGTGTTGCCCGAATGGGCTCACATGCCAGAAGAACCGGAGAAGGCGAAGCAATTCCTGATCACCGCGCTGGATAAGCTCGAATCTGTGGGGGGAACGTATCTGTGTGGGTGCATAGCCTTCGCTTTGGGCAAATTCACGGGCGTACCACCCACTAAAAATGAGCGGCAGACGGTGATAGACACACTTGGCGAGGTCGCATTGGAGGCCAAGAAGCGCGGCATCCGGTTGGGTTTCGAGGTAGTCAATCGCTACGAGACCTATATGTACAATACACTGGCCGATGCGAGAGAGACGATTCTCGCCATTGGTATGGACAATCTCAAACTACATGCTGATACGTACCACATGAACATCGAAGAAGAGGGTTTTTATAAGCCGCTGGTTGAGAGCGCCGATGTGCTGGGCTACGTGCATATGAGCGAAAGCCACCGCGGCCTGGTCGGGAGTGGCACAGTAGCCTGGAGTGAGGTATTCCGGGGGCTGGCGGATGCACACTATACGGGTCCATTAGTCTTAGAGTCATTCGCGACGATTAACCCGGATTTAATAGCGGCGACGAAGTTGTGGCGCCCGCCTGCCCAATCCCCCACTGTCCTCGCGAAGGAAGGCCTGAAGTTTCTGCAGGAGCGTGCCAAACAATACGGGCTGTGAGCGGGTCTGTCCCAAATCTGAGGAACCCTCCCGGAGCAAAGCCCCCCCACGGGGCAGGTTGGTGCTAAAAATCGCAGATAGTTCAGTTAAAACCTGCCCCGTGGGGGGGCTTTGCTCCGGGAGAGTTTGCCCCGAAATCCGAACACACCAACTGTGAGCAGAAGAATTGACAGGAGATAGATATCAGTTTATACTTTATTTGTGCTAACATGTAATAACAAGATGACAGGATACTAGCATATCAGGTGCTTTCTGGCTATGGTTGCGAGTGAAGCTTCTAAATCGTTGCGGACGACGATTGATCGTAGCAGTCCTATCCCCTACTATGTTCAGTTAAAAGAGGCGCTGTGTACCCCTATCGAGCAAGGGGTTTGGCAGCCAGGAGATCAGATTCCTGGAGAATCAGAGCTGTGTCGCTTGTTTGACGTGAGCCGAACGGTCGTGCGACAGGCGCTGAACGAGCTGAACTTTGAGGGTTTGATCACACGCATCAAAGGAAAAGGGACATTTGTGGCTGAGCCCAAGATCAGCGAGAGTCTGATCCAGAAACTGACCGGCTTCTACCAGGATATGGTAGACCGAGGACACAGGCCCGTCACAAAGGTGCTCAGCCAGCAAGTTGTGCCCGCCAATGCCAAGGTGGTGGGTCGCTTGGGCCTTGAGCAAGGTGCACTCGTCATCGACATAGAGCGCTTACGCTTTCTTCAAGGTGAGCCGATCGTCCTGGTTACAACCTACCTGCCTTACGTCCTGTGCCCCAAGCTCGCTCAGGTTGACCTGAGTAATCAATCACTCTATGTATTCCTGGAGAAGGAATGTGGCCTGGTGATCGCCCGTGGTCGGCGGGTCATCGAAGCTGTAACGGCCAGTGAATACGAGGCGCGCTACCTGCAGGTCGCAAAGGGAGCGCCGCTCATCTTGTTGGATAGTGTAAGCTATCTGGCGGATGGCACGCCCATAGAGTATTATCGTGCTTTTCATCGTGGTGATCGATCTCGCTTCGAAGTTGAACTCGTACGCATTCGTGAGCAGGGAAGGGCCAGGAAGGTCTTGGGGGAGGTGGACCAAGACCTTCCATCTGGCAATTGTGTGGTGTTCAGATGAATTGGTGGAAAATGGACTGATCTACCGCAAGGAGGTGATGCGCGCTGAAACACCTGGAACCTATCCCAAAAGCTGTGAGGTGGCATCCTTACGTTACCTCTACGTACCTGTAGGCTTCCGCCGGAGGTGGGAGTGCTGAACTACAGGAATGAGCTTTCGGATAGGGCGCAGAGTAGCGATCTGTTCTGAGTATTAGCCCCGCCATTGTTGGTGGCGAAACGGCGATGACTGGTTCGCCACCGTCCCCCACAGGAATGAATTGCGGAGGAGACACCATCATGAAACATCAATTGCTGATTAGGGTGATCGCTGTAACCATTTTGTCGCTGGTTGCAGCTCAGTGTGCGGCGCCGCCCACTACAGCACCACCTACCGAAGCCCCGGCAGCGGAAGCGCCTCGATGGCAGGAGCCCATCGTGATCGGTTGGACACCGCCGGACATCACCGGGGTATTCAAGACGGCCACAGACTTCTTCGAAGCTTCCGCCAAAGATGCAAACTCGCATGGCTTCAACGTTCAGGTGATCTCACAATCCCCGGCAACGCACGTGGCTTTCGCCGATCAGGTGGCGATCATCGAGGACTACATCCAAAGAGACGTGGATGCGATCGCCATCTCGCCCATCGAGGTGGAGGTCATCAAGCCGGCGGTCAAGAAGGGAAATGAGCAAGGCATCCCGGTCATCATCGTGAACCTGTTAGAGCCGATTGAGGGGCTTGACATCGATTCCTACATTGGCTTCGACAACACGGTGGCAGCAGAAGTAACCGCCTATTCCCTCCTTGACTTCTTCGGCGGCCCGGGCGTCCTGGGTGAGGGCGAGCAGGTCGAGGTCGCATCAGATCAGTACCTGGACATCGAGTTCTGGCGGAACCTGTACAGCAATCTCTCCGACGAGGAGAAAGCTTCGATCGTCGCCCGGGGGGCCATCATCGAGGGCGTTGCGGGTGGCTTCTTCTCGACCGCCCGGTTGAATGGGTTCCACAACGTCGTAGATCAGTTCCCAGGGATCGAGATCATAGGCGCGCCGTGCGCTGCGGATTGGAACCGCGAGAAGGGCGTCAAGTGCACGGAGGACATCCTCCAGGCTAACCCCACCAACCTGGACTTCATCTGGGCAGCCTCCAACGAGATGGGCCTGGGCGCGATGCTGGCCTCAGAAGCGGACGGCCGTCTGGAACTGGCGACGGAAGGGCCAGTCGTCGGCGATGAGAAGGTGGCGATCTTCACCAACGACGTGACGCCTGAGTCGGTGGATCGCATCGCTGAGGGCAAGATAGTAGGCGAGACCACTCATGGCTTTGCCGATTGGGGCTGGTTCGGCACAGAGTTCGCAGTGAGGCGTGCGTGTGGCCTGGATGTGCCACAGACTTTTGACATCCGTCCCCGCACCGCCTACATCGAGAACGCCCGCCAATTCTATCCCAATCCGGTCCTGCCTGAGATCGACTGGGAAAGTATCAAGGCTGAGTGTCAGTAAGGGGTAAGTCTTTCTGACGTGAGCCGGGGAGCCCTATGCGCCTCCCCGGCTCTCCAACCCCAAGAGGTAACCACTCAGCCAGAAGGTGCAACGCACTTGACTCACGCGAATACCGCCTCGTGTTTGACTATGTTGCCGGCTGATATGGCGATTAAAGTGCGTTGCACCTAAACCGGCCTGAGTAGTTATCCCAAGAGCATAAGAAGCTGTCTCAAAAGTCGTGGGGTGGGCTTTTCCCCAGAGGGGACCTATCCCCGTAGGGGACCTATGGGTGGGCTAGTCCGCCTGAGTTGCCCCACCCTACTTTTCAGACACATTCTAAGAATCATTGTGATTGCTCCGGGAGGGGAGGCTGTGTAGTTACGAATCATGGGTGCTTACGCGATCTAATGAGAGGAGGCCATCATGCGATTCGAAGGAAAAGTGGCCGTTGTGACTGGCGCATCTTCCGGAATCGGCCGGGCTACGGCCGTTGCTTTTGCTCGGGAAGGCGCAGCCGTTGTTATCGTGGACAAGAACCGAGAGCAGGGAGAGGAAGTTGCCAAGGAAATCCAGGAGCAAGGTGGTGACGTCTTATACGTCCACACAGACATTACCCAGGAGACTGAGGTACAGGCTATGGTCGAGAACGTGACCGGTCACTGGGGCCGTCTTGATGTCCTGGTGAACAATGCCGGCATTTACTACCAGGCGGACGTTGTGCACACTCCCTCTGATGTCTGGAACAGCGTCCTGGACGTTAACCTGACAGGTGCCTTTTTGTGTACCAAGCACGCGGTTCCGGCCATGGTTCGAGGGGGAGGCGGTGCGGTCATCAACGTCGCCTCGGAGGCCGCCCTCGTCGGCATTAAAGGACAGGTGGCATACAATGTCTCTAAAGGAGGCATGATCGCGCTGACCCGAAGTTGTGCTGTTGACTTAGCCGGGCAAGGAATACGCGTGAACTGTGTGTGCCCTGGGACGACCGATACACCCCTGGTCCGTGAAGCCGTTAACCGAGCGCCTGATCCGGCTGCAGCCCGCCGCGCGTTAGAAGAAATACGCCCGCTTAACCGCTTGGGAAGACCAGAGGAGATTGCTTCTGCCATCCTTTACCTGGCAAGCAGTGAGGTTGGGTACGCTACGGGAGCGATTCTCAGCGTGGATGGAGGCTACACGGCCCAATAGCATTCTTCAATATTAATGGAGATTGCAGTATGGTATCCAAACAACTGCTGCTCAGGATGGAGCAGATTGACAAGCAATTCCCTGGCGTGCACGCACTGCATCGCGTCGACTTCGATTTGTACGAAGGCGAGGTGCACGTTCTTTTGGGTGAGAATGGTGCCGGTAAGTCGACTTTGATGAAGATCCTCAGCGGATCGATTCCAAAGGACAGTGGCCGGATCTTCATCCGGGGCCAAGAGATCCATCACCTCACTCCAGAACGCGCCCAGGAGCTGGGCATTGGGATGGTCTACCAGGAGCTCAGCCTGGTGCCCAGCCTCAGTGTGGCCGAGAACATTTTCCTCGGCCAATTACCCCGGACCGGGTTGGGCGTCGTGGATTGGCCGGAGATGGTGCGACGGGCGGAGAAGAGTCTGGCAGACCTCGGAGTAAGCATCAATCCGCGCCTCGAAGTCCGTCGGCTGGATGTGGCCGAGCAGCAACTGACTGAGATCGCCCGGGTCTTGACCAGGCAGCCCAAGATCCTGCTCTTAGATGAGCCAACCTCAGCGCTTTCTGATGCGGAGCGTGGACGTTTGTTTGAGATCATCCAGCGACTGAGGGAACGTGGGGTGGCCATTGTTTACATCTCTCATCGTTTGGTCGAGGTGCCACTGATCGGGCAGCGGGTGACTGTGTTACGAGACGGCAATGTTGTCGGTACGCTTCCTGTAGAGGATGCCGAAGAGGATCTCCTTGTTCACATGATGGTAGGGCGCCAACTGACCGAGCAATTCCCCAAGGAGACGGTTCAAATGGGGGAGCCGGCCCTGCGTGTCGAGGACTTCTCGGTGGATGAGGTACTCCACAATCTCTCCTTCGAGCTTCGACAGGGCGAAATCCTTGGGATATTCGGCCTCATGGGCGCGGGGCAGGCCGAGTTGGCGCGTGGGCTTTTCGGACTCATGCCGCACGCTTCCGGTCATATCTATGTCAACGGCCGAGAAGTACACATCCATCAACCTTCCGATGCAATTAAGAACGGTCTGGGTCTGCTGACTCGCGATCGACGCGAAGGGCTCGTGCCTATGCTGCCCCTCCCTCCCAATGTCACGCTGGCCAATCTAGGCCAGTTTCCTATGTTTCGAGTATTGAACCTCAAAGCGGAAGCGGAAACAGCCGCGAGGTACAGGCGTGATTTGCACATCCAGACGCCTTCATTGGGCCGAGCTGTCCTATATCTTAGTGGAGGAAATCAGCAAAAAGTCGTCTTGGCCAGATGGTTGTGTAGTGAATCGAAAATCTTGATTTTTGATGAGCCGACCAGGGGGATCGATGTGGGTGCCAAGGCTGAGGTGTTTGCCCTGATGAATCGCCTCACGCAGCGTGGCGTGGGGATTATCATGATCTCATCCGAGATGCTTGAGATCTTGGCGATGGCCGACCGGATCCTCGTCATGAGAGGGGGGCAATTCACCGCAGAATACAAGGCGGGTGAGGCGACCCAAGAACAGCTCCTACGGAGCGCGAGTTAATGGAGGATGAAGTGATTGAGAAACCGATGACCGGCACAGAGACAAACATATCGGCGGGCGAAGCAGCCGAACCCAGGCGGCGCCGTGTGTCGCAGGCCGGGCGCGAGCTGATTCTGCGCGGTGGGCCCTTGATCGCCCTCATTTTGCTAGCGGCGTATCTGTCCTTTGCCACGCCTCACTTCCTTACGGTCAGCAATTTGATCAACGTCACCCGCCAGTCAGCGATCACGGCCATTCTGGCTGTCGGCCAGACACTGGTGATCCTCACGGCAGGGATTGACCTCTCTGTGGGGGCCATTGCAGCGCTTTCTGCATCTGTGTCTGCTGTGTTGATGACGCAGCGGATCGAAATCGCAGGCCTTGCCATTGGGCCGACAAATTTTTGGCTAGGTCTCCTCATCGCGCTTGTGGTCGGCACCCTTGCCGGAATGTTGAATGGGTTGATCATCACCCGTGGTCGGATTCCCGACTTTATTGCCACCCTGGGTACGCTGGCAACGCTGCGCGGCGTGGCGCTTCTTGTAACGGGAGGCCTACCAGTTCCTTCGCATCTCACGGCGACCGAGCTGAAAGGCTACCTGCCGGATCAGATGATCTGGATGGGGAGTGGCAGTATCCTGGGGGTACCGGTTGCGGGATTAATTGCTCTTGGGGTCGTGGTGAGCGGCTGGTTCCTCCTTCGTTATACCGCGCTAGGGCGGGCAATCTTCGCCGTTGGCGGCAACCGAGAAGCGGCGCGCGTATCAGGTATCAACATCGATCGCACGAAGATTGCTGCCTATGCAATCTCTGGACTTATGGCTGCCATCGCAGGGTTTGTGCTCGCCGGGCGTTTGAATTCAGCCAATGCGTTAATGGCTGATGAAGAGAACCTTCGCTCCATCGCCGCAGTAGTTATTGGAGGGACCAATCTCTTCGGCGGGGAAGGTGGCGTTATTGGCTCTCTAATTGGCGCTCTTATCATGGGGGTGCTTGGCAATGGCCTCAATTTGCTCAACGTGAGTGCATTCTGGCAGCGGGTCGTCCAAGGGCTGGTCATCGTTCTGGTTGTTGTCTTCGATCAGTGGCGCAGGCGCCGCTTCATTCAGTGATGTCTTAGAGCGTGTCTCAAAAGCAGGGTGGGGCAGCCT
>JAHELX010000121.1:0-1796 GCA_024643945.1 Anaerolineales bacterium | reverse complement strand
ATGGGCACCAAAACGGCTATCTTTGATAGCGAGGGCAATTTGGTTGCCGAAGCCTATGAAGAATCTAGACTGTATTACCCTAAGCCTGGCTGGGTCGAACAGAATCCTGACGAGATTTACGCATCGGCAGTACGCACAATTCGACAATGCCTTGAGGAGAGTGGAATCGAACCTGGTTCGGTCGCCGGAATTGCATTTGACAGCCAAATGGCCGGTATTGGCAGTGTCGATGACGAATGGGATACGCCGACTGTATATGATTCCTGGCTTGATACGCGCTGTGGCACTTACATCTCCCGCCTCAAAGAGCATGAAGCGCAGATCATTGCACTGACTGGAGGGCCGCCGACGTTCTCCCACGGGGCCAAGATCTTATGGTGGATGCATAAGCGCCCAGAGGTATATGGGCGGATCGCCAAGTTCGTCGTGCCGGGTGGTTATGTCGCCGGGCGTATGGCAGGACTCCGGGGAGAGCAGGCTTTCATCGACCGAACCTACCTTCACTTTTCCTGTTTCAGTGATACACAGGCAGGTGAGTGGTCGGATGAGCTATTAGGGTTGTGCGGTGTGGATAAGGCCAAGCTACCCCGGATTGTTGATCCGTGGGAAATAGTCGGTTACGTGACCGAGGAGGTAGCCTCCGCTACTGGGTTGAAGGTCGGCACACCTATTGCGGCTGGCTGTGGGGATCAAGCTGCTGGCATGCTGGGAGCAGCCATGGTGCGTCCGGGATTGGTCTTCGACGTTGCCGGGACCGCCTCTGTCTTCGCCGTGTGCCTCGATCGCTTTGTCACCGACACGGAATACAAGACGCTCTTTACAGCCGCTCTGGCAATCCCTGGACTGTATTACGCACTGGCTTATATCAACGGGGGTGGCCTCAATCTGCGCTGGTTCCGCGATCAATTGGCCAGTTACGAGAAAGCCGAAGCGGAAGTAGCGGGGGGGAACATTTATCAAAACTTAGACCATATGGCGGCTGAAGTTCCTCCCGGGTCCGATAAGTTGCTATTTCTGCCCCATTTGGGTGGGCGCGTATGCCCCAGCGACCCCAACATCCGGGGTCTGTACCTCGGCCTGAATTGGTCTCACACCAAGCCCCACTTATACCGGGCGATGATGGAGGGTGTGGCATATGAATACGCCTATTATCTGGGTATCGTGCGTGGTTTGCTGCCCGACCTCGAGGTTCGTGAAACGCGTGTCATCGGCGGTGGTGCGCGTAGCAGGCTATGGAATCAAATTAAAGCTGACGTCTTAGGCGTTCCCTATGTAACCCTCAACCGTGAAGAGTTTGGCGTGCTCGGATCGGCGATTCTGGCCGGCTACGCCGTTGGTGTATTTGATGATCTTGCAGACACAGCTCAGCGCTTGACTCAGGCAACTGATCGGATTGAGCCCGACCTGGGGAACCAGAAGATCTATCAACCACTTGTGAGGGAGTACGTCAACCTCTTTGACGTGACCAGGCCGGTATTCGACGCGCTCGCCGCGGCACCCGAGCCGCAGGCGTGACCCAGGCGAGCGTAGACGAGGAGGCATTTGATTTGAGTGTATTCAAAATGGGTTGGTAGGGGCAGGTCTTGCGCCTGCCCTGGACACCCGCAAGGGGTGTCCCTACAACCGAAATTGAATGCACCCATTTGATTTCGCCAGGCTTCGAATTTATCAGTAGCGAGCTTCAGATACCCTGAATTGCACCCCAATATACCGCAGCATCCTGCCGGCTGCTCACGTCAAGCTTTCGTAGAATATTGTGGACGTGGTTCTTGACAGTGCCCACCTCGATGACCAGG
>JAHELX010000757.1 GCA_024643945.1 Anaerolineales bacterium | reverse complement strand
TGTCGGCGTAGTAGGACTTGCGGATGACCCGCTTGTCCATCAGCAGCACGGCGCCCAGGTCGGTTTCCTTACGCAGCAGACGGCCAAAGCCCTGCTTGAAATGGATGAAGGTCAGCGGCAAGAGATAATCGAAGAACTCGTTGCCGCCGCTGGCGCGCACCTGGGCGGCCCGGGCCTGGATGACCGGTTCCCCGATCATAGGGAAGGGCAGTTTTTCCAGCACCACGTAGGTCAGCGTTTCGCCGGGGGCATCGAAGCCCTCCCAGAAGCTGCGCAGGCCCAGCAGCACGCTCTCCACCCGGGCCTTGAACTCCTCGGCCAGGGCGCGGCGAGAACGACCCTCGGCCTGGTAATCCACCGGGATGCTCACGTCGCTTAAATGGGGCTCCACGATGGCGTAGGCGTCCTCCATGCGCTGGCGGGCGGTGTAGAGCACCAGCCCCTTGCCGTCGGTGAACTCGAAGAAATCGCTCAGTTCGCGGGCCATTTCCTCCGCGAACTTGGTGATGTCCTGCTGGCGGGCGTCGTAGCGCAGGTAGCGCGGGATGCCGAAGAGGGCCCGGTCATACAATAGCGTGGCGGGCAAGGCAACCGTTTGGTCGTCGGCCAGGCAGTTCGCTAAGCCAAGACGATCCATGAAAAAGCCAAAGTTGTCGTCGCGGGTGGTGCGCAGGGTGGCCGAGGTGAAGACGATAGACTTTCTCGCTTCCCCCTGGTCGTGTAGGGGCGAGGTGACCTCGCCCCTACGGGACGTGTAGAGATGCTCTTGTAAGAAACGGTCCACCCGCACCGGCGCCGATTTCAGCGCCCAAAAGATGGGCCTGTCCATGGCAGCCTTCTCACCCTCCGCTTCGACTTCCAGCCAGTTGACCATCACCCGGCTGTCGTAGCCGACGCGCAGGATGTCGGCCAGCAAAGCCGGCTCACTCCCCGGCTGGCGGGGGTCCAATCGATCCAGCAGGTAATCCAGCTCGCGCAGTGTCGGGGCCTGAAATTCAGCCGGCTGAGGGTGGCCGGACAGGGTGTGGCGCAGCCGTGTCAGGGCGCTGTGTAATTCGGATAGGCTGCCCAACATGGTGTTGCGGGCCTCTTCGACTGGCCCCCAGAGGCGAGGCGTTGCCCGGCGCGGGTCGGCCTGTAAGATCAACTTGGCCCCATACTTCTCGTGGATTTTGACCTTGCGCGTTTTGAGATAGTTAAGGAGATGGCCGCCGAACTCGCCGGTCAGGTGCGAGGCGCGGGCCGCCTCTTGAAAGGCGGCGCTCAGTAGCCGCTGCCCCTCGGCCTCGCCGGCCAGGTGACGGCGCAGGCGGACCAGCAGGCCGCGCCCGGTGCGCGGATCGTGCAGACGGCCCAATACGTAGGCCAGCGTGTCCAACGACACCTCGCGGGTGAGGGCGTTGGTAGCCACGTCTTCCAGGTTGTGCGCCTCGTCCACCACCAGGTACTCGAAATTCAGGCCGGTACTCTCCCACTTCTTGGAGAGCAGCAGGGCGTGATTGACGACCACGATGTCGGCATCAGCCGCCTTTTGATATGCATAGCGGAAGAAGCAGGCGTCGCGCTGGGGGCAGGCGGCCTGGTCACAACGCTCCCATTCGGCCTTCACTTCCCGCAAGATAGCACTAAAAGAAGGAAAAGTGGCCTGGAACCAGTAGGAAGGTTCGTCCAATGCCCCTGCCTGGGTGCTGCTGAGCCAGCTCAGCAGGTAGAGCAGTCCCAGGTGTTCTTCATCGTCCGCGTGGCCGCTCTGTTCGAACTCTTCAATAAACAGCCCCAGGCTTTCCAGGCAGACGTAGTTCTCCATGCCCTTGATGGGCTGGAAGGTGAAATCCAGATCCAAGTGTTGTTTCAGATCTGACAAATCGCCGATGAGCTGGTCTTGCAGGTTGCGGGTGTTGGTGGAGACCACGACCGGTTGAGCCAGGCTCCGCGCCCGGAGGATAGCCGGGACCAGGTAGGCGTAGGTTTTGCCGGTGCCGGTGGGGGCTTCGACCACGAGAAACCGGTCCTGGCGGAAGGCCTCGGTCACGTGGTCTACCATCTGCGTTTGGGGTGGACGCTCCGGGTAGCCTTTGGAGACCAGCAAGCCCTGGAAGTGAGCCTGGACAGTTTCGGGGGCGTAGTCCAGGGGCACGGGAGCAGGACGACCAGTACCAGGGCGACTCCGCAGCCCGACCAGTGTGTGGGGAGCGGGTAACTCTGTAGGGGCGGGGTCCCCCCGCCCGGTAAAGCCCAGCCAATCGGCCAGGCCGGGCAGCAGATGATGGACCCAGCCAGCCAAAGGCTGCAATTGCTCCTGCAGCCGTGCCTGTAGCTCGCGGAATACGACGGCCAGCACCAGCACGTCCACGACCGCGTTGTGGAATTTCCCCCAGTCGAAATCGACGCCACCCGCCCGGGCCAGCCGCTCGACTTCTGCGCCCAGAAGCATGCCCTGCCTGACCCCCAGATGGGTGGCCAGGTCTTCCAGCTTGAGGCTGGTCAGGCCGGGCAGGGCCAGGCAGGCCATCTCCATGGTGTCCAGCAGGTGCTCCCGGGGAACTGTCTCGCCCAGCTCTTGCTGAAAGGCGGTGTTGAGGAAGTTGTAATCGAAGCGTGCGTTGTGGGTGACGAGGGGCAGGTCGCCCGCCCAGGCGTGGAAATCGGCCAGCACCTGGCGTAGCGGGGCAGCACCCGGCAGCGCCAGCAGCCCGGCCGCATCCCGCTCCAGGCCCAGCTTGAGTTGCAGAGTATAGGGGATACGCACGTCGCCGGGATCCACGTAACGGTTGAATATGGGGCGTTCCGGGTCGGGCGTGCCGTGGACCATTTTGAGGGCGGAGAGCTGAAGGATGTGCCCCGTGTCCGGGTTGATACCGCTGGTCTCCAGGTCGAAGACTGCGTAAGATGTAGGGGCGGGTGTGGCACCCGCCCCCAGCGGCGGATGGGCCAGGGTGGGCGAGATCGCGGCCCGGGGGCCCTTCCGGATCTTAGGAGGCGGCACACCCAGAGCCACCTGCTCAACCTGACGCAGGCGGCGCAGCGTGTAACGGCCTTGGGGATTGGGGCCGTCGAAGTCCGGGTGGCCCAGGATTTCTTGAATGTTGGCCTCGGACAGCCGGAAGGCGCGCAGGCGACGGCGGATTTGGGGGACGCTGAGCCCTTCTTTGTGTTGGTGCAACAGCTCACGCACGGCGCGACCCGCCGGGCTGTCGGGGGTGAAAAGTGACATAGAGCTACCAGTTATTCACGACTGCAAATTGCGACCCCCTCCCCCCGACCCTCCC
>JAHELX010000756.1 GCA_024643945.1 Anaerolineales bacterium | reverse complement strand
GGGCTGGCGTCGGAAATGAGTAGGGAGTTGACGGGTAGGGAATTGATCCGATGATCCATTCACTGTCTGCTCAAACGGTTAGTGATAAGCGAGTTTGGTTGCGGATACTTCACGGTGAGCGATTGCGCCTGCTGTTTCTTTTTCTGTTGGGGCTGCTTTCCCGTTTACCCTTCGCCAGCCAAATTCTGTACCATTGGGATTCCGTGAACTTCGCCTTGGCTCTCTATCGCTTCGACGTGGCTGCCGACCAGCCTCAGGTACCCGGATATATTGTGTACGTGATGCTGGGACGTCTGGTGAATCATCTGGTTGGCGATCCCCAGGTGACCTTAGTCGGTATTAGCCTGGTCAGCTCTGGCCTGGCGGTGGCGGCGCTCTATCTCCTGGGCCGGACGATGTTCTCCCGTGAGACGGGGCTGATAGCAGCTCTCTTCCTGGCATCCAGTCCGCTTTTCTGGTTTTACGGTGAGGTCGCGCTGCCACACAGCCTGGATACCCTGACCGTCATCCTGGCGGCATGGATGCTTTATCGGGTGAGGCAGGCGGAGGTGCGATTCACACTGGCTGCGGCTGTGACCCTGGCTATCGCCGGTGGACTACGGCCCCAGACGCAGGTCTTTTTGCTGCCACTGGCACTTTTGGCAGCCTGGCGGCTGGGTTGGCGCAGAGTATTGCCGGCAATGGTAGTGATGGGAATCGTAGATTTATTGTGGTTTGTCCCGCTGGTGAGGTCTACGAACGGACTCATCCGCTACTTCGAGATATTGGGCGCCTTTGCCGGGAGTTACAATGAGACTACGTCGGTGTTCAGTGGGGGAATGTGGGGCTTGCAGCGCAATCTCCGCAAGCTGGGTATGTACACACTTTATGCCTGGGGACTGCCCATCGTCCCTGCGATGGCGTATGGCCTATTGCGATTCCCCCAGGCCTTGAGGTTGTTGCAACGGCGACGGGGTTGGTTCTTGTTTCTTTGGATAGCGCCTTCACTTCTCTACTACACCTTTGTTCATATGGGACAGCAGGGGCTGGTTTTTGTGTTCCTGCCAGCCCTGCTCCTCATCAGCGCCGAGAGCCTGCGCCGCCTGGCCGGAAGTCAGTGGGGGGTGCAATGGGGGCTGACTGGTGGACTGGTTGCGTTACAGGCAATCATCTTTCTGGCTGTTCCTATGTACCCTTTGGGCGGTGACCGCTTCAAGCTCCTCACCTGGCAAACTATCCGCCAACACGATCAATATTATCAAGAACGTCTGGAAGTGGTCCATCGCGAGTTCCCATCCGACCGGGCGGTGATAATGGGAACGGCCTGGCGTCACCTGGAGTATTACTTGAGCGACTATCCCCTGATCCGCTTCAGTGTGATTCCCAAGTGGGAGTTGGGTGAGGGGGGGGCGATGAGCACCCGCCAGAGCATTGGGGTTTTCTCGCCGACTGACTTATCAGGGCAGCCAGCCTCGTCAGATGAAATCACTTACCTGGTTCTCTTTGATGATGAATTGCTGGCCTTTCTCGACACGCCTCAGCGGGCATTACAGGTTCCCTTGCCGGGGGGTGATGTCCTGACCTATTTGGCGCTGAACTCCAACGAACGGCTTTATGTAGACGCCGATTCTTTTGGGCTGCTTGCCGCGGAGGAACTTTCTGCCCAATAGTGGTATCTGGTGGCTATTCCAGAGCAGCCCTCGCTGCGTGCCCATCTAGTGAGAGAGGCACAGCGAGGGCTGCTGTTCGCTTTCTGTAGCCTTACTTGAGAACGACTGGCAGGAAATTTTTCAGTCCATTGGCGATGGTGAGTGCGCTTAACTGCACAACATTACCGCCTGTATCTATCTCGGCGCGGTTGACGATGGCTTTCGGATCGGCGACTTCCACAATGGCATCGAAGGTGATTTCCAGGACTTCACCGGCGGTGAGTGTGCCAGTCCAGTGGACCTGGGTGCTGTCGGCGGTGAGTGTGCCTATCGCCGGGTTTCGCTGGGCCGAGCCATTGACATAGCTGGTGCCATCGGGGATGGGATCCGTGACGCTGATCGTGTCGCCTGTGCCGACGACGCGAACGGTATAAGTCAGGGTATCGTTTTGCTCGGCGGAACTTTTGCTAACCGATTTGCTTGCGTCTAATCCCGATCCACGGATGATGTACACCAATCGCTCTGTGTAGTACAAGTCGCCCTTGCACCAGGGATAGCTCAGGTAGTCGCGTAGTACCTCGGGGTCCTCTTCCATAATCAGGGCCTTGGCCAGGAAGACCTCGCGCGCCTGATGTGGCCGATTGCTGAATAGCTCTGCTCGATTGACGACGAAGGACCAGGCCAGAATTTGGGCTGGAATGACTGTGTCCACAAAGTCATTTTGCAATTGCATGTCGTTCCAGGCATAGTCGCGCAGGGCGCGGGCGATGGCTGGCACCAATCCATTGTAGCGGATGATCTGGCCACCTGTTCCCCAACTGGTCTTCAAAAAGACTTCATCGCCAGCTCCCGCTGCTTCGTCCAGGATCCAATCCCTGCTCCAGGGACTGCCGAGCGGCCGGTGGTCTTCTTCCCATTGAAGGCGAGCACGCAGCGCAGTGGTTGCCGCGCTGATGGCCCATGCGTACTCCGTTTGATACGTCGGGTTATTCGGGTAGGCCGCTCTCAAATGGTCGGCTATACGAGCATAGCCGATGAGGGAGGCTAGTCGCCTGTTGATTGAACGGTAAGGGAATTGGCCACTTTCTATAATGCTGGGGTCAATGCTATGGGCTACATTGGCTATTGAACTCCAACGATCCACGATAAAAGCCCAATCATTGAGATAGTAGGCGTAACCCCAGAGATTGTACAGCCGGTCCGACGCGTCAATGGTGTACCTGCTGCCCCTGTCGACCGCGTATCGCCCCGCGTCGTTGTTGATCTCGTATCGCTCTCGACGGCGAGTGGTTAGGTCACCGTAAGGAATGTTCGCATTGAGTGGGTCTGGGTATGCTATCCACAAGGCATTCAGGTACGCTCGGACTTGCTCTTGCAATCCGGGCGAGAGGTAAGGGTAAGCGATAGCCAGGATATAGGCCTCTTCGGTGGGGTCGCCGTAATAGATCCAACCCGGTTTTTTGCCCGCCAACTGAATGAATGGCGCGTAACGCTCCCCTGATACCAGGTCCGATATTTGGGCCTCCAATTCGCTTTTTATATCAGGGACGGCCGATGGGCTGACAGGATAAGTCTCTATTTCGGTAATATAGCTCTCCAGAGCTGAGGCTGGTGGTACCGCAATAGGGCCAGTAGTCGGCTG
>JAHELX010000755.1 GCA_024643945.1 Anaerolineales bacterium | reverse complement strand
TGGAGGCTACCGCATGGACTTCACCCTCAACGACGAGCACAGGATGGTCCAAAAGATGGTGCGCGACTTCGCCGAAAAAGAGGTCCTTCCTCTCATCAAAGAATACGATCCCCAACAGGAATTCCCGGCCCAATTGCTGCCCAGGATGGCCGAGCTCGGCTTACTGGGCGTTTGTATTCCCGTGAAGTATGGCGGGGCCGGGATGGATTATATCTCGCTGGGCATCCTATCCGAGGGGTTGGAGTGGGCCGATTCATCGGTGCGCGAGACCATCGCCGTGCACACCGGCTTGAACAGCCTGACCATCTTCCAGTGGGGCACCCAAGAGCAAAAACAGCGCTACCTGGTCCCCCAGGCGCGCGGCGAGAAAATCGCATGCTTCGGCCTGACCGAACCCGGGGCCGGCTCGGACGTGGTTGCCATGACCACTCGCGCCCGGCGTGAGGGCGACCACTACGTCCTGAACGGCGAAAAGATGTGGATCACCCTGGCCGACGTGGCCGACAATTTTCTCGTCTTCGCCAAAACGGACCCGGAAAAAGGCCATCGAGGCATCTCCGCCTTTATCGTCGAGCGGGATTTTCCGGGGGTGACCACGGGCACCATCCACGGCAAGATGGGCGTCCACGCCAGCAACACCGGCTGGATCAGCATGAACGATACCATCGTCCCCGCCGGGAACTTGCTGGGGCAAGAGGGCGAGGGCTTTAAGATCGCCATGACGGCGCTGGATAACGGTCGCTACACCGTGGCCGCTGGCGGCGTGGGCCTGATGCGCGCCTGCCTGGAAGAATCGATTCGCTACGCCAACCAGCGGGAAACCTTTGGCCAGCCCATTGGCCAGCATCAATTGGTGCAGCAGATGATCGCTCGTATGGTGCAGCGCGTCGAATTGGCGCAACTGTACGTTTACAAAGTCGGCTGGCTGAAGAACCAGGGCCTTCGCAACACCCGCGAGACCTCGCTGGCCAAATGGTATGCCAGCGAGGGCGCCTGGGCCACTGCCTCCGACGCGGTGCAAATCCTGGGCGCCTACGGCTACTCCGACGAGTATAACGTCGAGCGTCACCTGCGCAACAGCAAGAGCGCGGTGATCTACGAGGGGACCACTCAGATTCAGGAGCTGATGCAGGGGGCTTATGCCCTCGGCTATCGGCAGGATAAGCCGCTGCGTTGCGAATTGCCAGCTTACGACCCAGAGGTATGGCAGGCGGAGGCGTAGGCCCCTCTATTCATAGTTGATCCTTGCGAAGGTTTTGAACCTTCGCAAGGATGTTCCCAAATCTCCAATCTCCAATCTCCGGTCTGCACTGTGAGGGTTGCTCAAATGAATTGGAACCCACCCAACGATTGGATGCGCATCACCACCATCGACGCGCACACGGGCGGTGAACCGTTCCGGGTTATCACCGGCGGGCTGCCGCCCATACCCGGCGATACCATCCTGGAGCGCCGCCGCTACCTCCGGGAAAACCTGGATCACCTGCGCACGGCCCTGATGTGGGAGCCGCGCGGCCACGCCGACATGTATGGCGCGATCATGACCGGCCCGGTCACGCCCGAGGCCGACGCAGGCGTGCTCTTCATGCACAACGAGGGCTACAGCACCATGTGCGGCCACGGCATCATCGGGCTGGTCACCGTTGCCCTGGAGACCGGCATGTTACCTGTCGCCGGCCCGCTCACCACGGTGAAACTCGACACGCCGGCCGGGCTGGTAACCGCCCATGCCAGAGTCCAGGATGGCCGGGTGCGCAGCGTCGCCTTTGAAAACGTGCCCTCTTTTGCCTACGCCCTCGACCAGGTGGTAGACGTGCCGGGCATCGGGCCGGTGCGCTACGACGTGGCCTTCGGAGGCGCTTTTTACGCCTACTGCCAGGCCGCCGACCTGGGCGTCGGGCTGGGGCCGTCTGATTTTCGGCGTCTGATCGAGGTGGGGATGGCCGTCAAGCGTGCCGTGATGGAAGCTCTGCCCATCCGTCACCCCTTCGAAGAGGACTTGAGCTTTTTGTATGGCACCATTATGATCGGTCCACCACAAACCGGCGGCTCCGACAGCCGCAACGTGTGCATCTTCGCCGAAGGAGAGGTGGACCGCTGTCCCACCGGCACCGGTGTCAGCGGGCGGCTGGCGCTGAACCACGCCCGGGGCCAACTGGGGCAGGGACAGCCCTTTGTGGTGGAAAGCATCATCGATACCCGCTTCACCGGCCGCATCGTGGGCACCACCACGTTCGGCCAGTATCAAGCCATCATCCCCGAGATCGAGGGCAGCGCCCATATCGTCGGTCGTAATGAATTCTTCATTGACCCGGATGACCCCTTACGGGATGGATTTATCTTGCGTTGATCCAGCAAATAAAGAAGGAGGTAAAACCTTGAACGCAGTCGCACTGGTCAAACACGTTCCCGATACGGCTCAACTCTCCAGCGCGATGGACGGGCTGAAGCTCATGGCCCAAGGCCCGCGTATCATCAACCCCTGGGATGAGTACGCCGTAGAAGAATGTCTCCGCTTGAGAGAAGCCCACGGCGGCCAGGTCACCGCGCTCTGCCTGGGGCCGGCCGGCGCCACCGAAGCCCTCAAGCAAGCCCTGGCCATGGGCGCCGACCAGGCTGTGCTCCTCTCGGACCCGGCCTTTGAGGAGGGGGACACGCTGGCCACCGCCCGCGCCCTGGCGGCTGCCATCGCCAAACTCGACGCGTGGGACATCGTCATCGCCGGCCGCTCGGCGCTGGACGGCGACACCGCCCAGACCGCTATCCAGGTTGCGGCCTTGTTGGACGTGCCGCAGCTCACCTATGTGGCCCACATTCGCGCCATTGACTTCGATGCCAAAACCATCACCGTGGAGCGCATGCTCGAAGGTGGGCGCGAGGTGCTGGCCAGCAAGCTGCCTTGCGTGGTCTCCGTGGTCAAAGAGATCAACGAACCGCGCTATCCCAGCTTCATCGGCATCCGCAAAGCGGCCAAGGCGACCATCCCCACCTGGGCCGCAGCCGACCTGAGCCTGGACCCGGCGTCGATTGGCGCCGCCGGCTCTGGCGTGAAATGGCCTGAAGTGAGCTTACCCCCCGCCCGTGAAGGGGAGTGCGAGATCATCAGCGGCGATACCCCCGAAGCCATTGCTGCGGCCCTGGCCGACAAGCTTATGGCCGAGAAGGTCATCTAGGAGGACCCCATGGCAAACGATGTTTTCATATGGCTGGAGCAATCGAGCGGGGGCGCCGATCCCATTGCCTGGGAGATGATTGGCGCCGGCCGCCAGGTCGCT
>JAHELX010000754.1 GCA_024643945.1 Anaerolineales bacterium | reverse complement strand
AGAACGCTGGCACGACGAGTTGATCGACGCCATTGCCCTGGAATTCCTACGCCAGCGCTTTGGGAGTGACTAAGGAGGTAAGTCGTCGTGTAGGCTTCACCCCCTCCCAGCCTCCCCCTCGGAGGGGGAGGAGTTAGACCCCCTCCCAGCCTCCCCCTCGGAGGGGGAGGAGTTAGACCCCCTCCCAGCCTCCCCCTCGGAGGGGGAGGTGTTCTCTGTCCCCCCTGGAGGGGGGACTACGGGGGGGTGCACTTCTCACCCCCTGGAGCGCGGCAGTAAAGCACCCCCCAACCAGCCGCCTGCCCCGCCCAACAGCGAGGCGATGAGCAGCGTCAGCACCAGCGGGAGCAAAGCGGTGCCTGTCGTCGGGTCGAGGCCGGCGATCCCGATGAAGAGACGGTTCAGTTCACCCAGGGGACTGGTCAGCGCGAAAAAGGCCAGATAGCCACCCCAGGCCAGCAGCACGCCCAAGGCCCCTGCCCCGAAACCACGCCAGCCACCCCCTACCCACAACCCACCGGCGAGGCCGGCCAGCAGCATCGTCTGCCAGTAACCGGTCAATTCCAGCAATACAGCCAGCACCAATGTCAGGCACAGGCCAACCCACCAGCGTCGAAGCTGAACGATCATTGGGCACCTCCTGGCGTCAATGTCAGGCTTGTTTCAACCGCATCTTGCGGCAATTCGTCCGCTGCAGCCGGATAACGCATCTCGGGCAAATCTCCGGAGAGCCACAGGGGAAGCAAGTCATCGTAGTGGGGGCTGAGGGGATTGCCGCTCTGGCCTCCGGGATAAGCGCCCACCGCCCGCAGTGGCTGCCCAAACTGGACGATCATGCGCCAACTGGGGCCACCATCCACTCGTTCGCCCGCCCCCTGGGCATTAATCGTCATGTCTCCACCTTCCATCGGCTGGCCGCCGCGATTGAGGGCATCGACGCCCAGCAAATGTTCAATGTAAAGGCGATGATGGTCGCCCCAACGCCAGTCCCCGGGGGCGCTGCCGTAATCCTCTTGCAGCGACTGCACGGCCTGGGCGAAACTGAGGGCCATGATGTCATCGCGGGTTTCGGTGGTGGCTGTGGTGACATTGTCGAACCAATGGCTGTCCGGTTTCTCGCGCACCAGGTACTCAAAATATTCGATGGTAGGCTGCCATTGGTTGGTGCTGTTATAACCCCAGGTGTAATCGGTAGGGACGGCGGCACCACTGAATTCATCCTGCCAGGTCATCTCCCGGAAATAGTCCAGCCAGCGCCGCCACAGAGTCGGGGCGGGGGAGTCGGCGCTCATCTGGTAGTCCCACTTGCGCAGCAGGGCGATGGCGGCTGCTTCTGTCTGCCCGCCAAATTGCCGTGCGTCGTATACCTCCAGCAGAATGGGGACCAATTCCTGGGCCAGACTGTCCACCACGTCGTACTGGATCGTTTTCATATCGTCTAAGTTTACCGAGTCATCCTCGCTCAGCAGCGCCTGGATGCGACGGCCCCGGTAGCCGGGGTCCCATTGCCAGCCCAGATAATAGGGATAATCGGGCGGCGCGGGACGCGTGTTGGCCGAAAAGACGTAACCTTTGCCGGGATTGAGGGTGTGGGGCAGGTCCTCGAAGGGGATGAAGCCGGTCCATTCGTAGGTGCCCGAAGCCGCCGGCACCGGCAGCCGGCCGTCGCCGGTAGCCCGGATGGGATACTTGCCGGCGGCCCAGATGGCGATGTTGCCATCGGCGTCGGCGTAGGCGAAGTTCTGGGCCGGGACGTGGAAGTCGCGCAGGGCCGCCAGGAAATCCTCGTAATTCTGAGCGTGGTCGAGCTCGTAGAAAGCGCGTAGCTCGAAGCTGGGATCCAGGCCGGTCCAGCGCATGCTGACCGTTTGGCCGCGCTGGGTGAGGATGGGACCGTGAGGCGTAATGGTGACCGGCAGTTTTTCATTCTTTCCGTTACGCACCTGGATGATCTCTTCCAGCTTTTGCACCGGGCGCCAGGCGCCTTCAAACCAGACCTCGTCCGGGTTGTCGGGGTTGGCGCGCTCGATGTAGTAATCGGTCACATCGGCTTCGGTGTTGGTGAGTCCCCAGGCGATGCGGTCGGTGTGGCCGATGATAACGAAAGGCGTGCCGACCAGGATCGCGCCGGCGACCTGCATGTCGGGCGTCGCCAGGTGCGCCTGGTACCACAGCGAGGGCAACTGGTAGCCCAGGTGCGGGTCGCTGCTGAGCAAAGGCACACCCTCAGCCGAGCGGTCGCCGCTGACGGCCCAGTTGTTGGACCCGGCAGGAAAGTCCCGGCTGTGAAGCTGGCCGGCTGCGCGAGCTCGGGCCAGGATGTCGTGGGCGGCCAGGGAAATGGAAAATCGGTAAATTGGGGATTGGTAAATTGGGGATTGAAGATTGGTGGCATTCATGGCCAATTCCCAATTCCCAATCCCTAATCTCCAATCCCCAACACCTGCACTGCGCGCAGGTGCAAGTGTCTGCGATCCCTGATCCCTGATCCCTGATCCCCCCGGCCCGCGCGGCGCAGCCGGGGCGGGCTGATCCCTGATCCCTGCCCTCTGATTCTCCTCCGGCGGCCACTGGTCTACCATGAGCACGTCGTAAGGCCGGTCGATGGGATACAACTCAGCCACCACTTCCGGTCCCAATGATTCCACCAGTTGCGCCAGGAAGAGGTCGTCCCAGCTATGGGCCAGGTCCCAGGCCATGTATTTGGCAAAGGTCAGGCTGTCCAGGGGGGTCCAGGGCTCCACGCTTCGGACGCCGAGAAGCTTGTATTCCAGGGGCAGGCGGTAGGGCTGGGCTTTCTGGATGTAGGCGTTGACGCCGGCGCTGTAGGCTTCCAGCATGCGCAGCGCCGGTTCGTCCGGGTCCATTGCCTCCAGGCTGGCGGCGGCGGCGCGGCGCAGTCCCACGGTACGCATCAGCCGGTCGTTCTCCAACCCGTCGGGGCCGACCAATGCCGAGAGGGTCCCGCTGGCCAGGCGGCGCTGCAAATCCATCTGGGCCAGGCGCTCGCGGGCGTGGAGATAGCCCATGGCCATGGCCGCGTCCTCGTCCGAGCTGGCGAAGATGTGCGGGACGCCCAGCGTATCCACCTGGACCGTCACCTCCCCCGCCAGGCCGGGCAGTTGAAGCCCCTCCTGAGCCGGGTGCCTGGCGTCCCGGGCCACGTTCCACAGCCCGCCGACGGGACTGAAGAGATTCCCCGGCGCAGGCAATGGTCCTAAAGGCAGGGACAATCCGATCAACAGAATGAGACAAAGCAACAGTGCCAGGGCAGG
>JAHELX010000753.1 GCA_024643945.1 Anaerolineales bacterium | reverse complement strand
GCCCCCATTTTGGTCGATGTCCTTGCTTCATATTAGTTGATGTGGAGGGGCAGGAAGTCAAAGCGGTCACCGCAGTGGACAATCCCTTCTACGGCAACCACGCGCCGGGCCAGGTACCGGCCTTCATCAGCAGCCAGGAAACCGACGTCATGTTGACCGGTGGGATGGGGCATCGGGCCGTGAGCTTCTTCCAGCAGTACGGGATCGAAGCTGTCACGGGCGCGTCGGGCACTGTGCGCCAGGCACTGCAAAGCTATCTGGGGGGCGAGTTGAGCGGGGCCGAGCCCTGCGCCGAGAGCGAGCATCACCATCACCACCACGCTGGTTGAGGCGAGGCAAAGGCTTCACCAGCATATAGATTTTCATAGGGAGGGCGGAGTATGAGCGAACCAATGGATTCTTGTGTCGAGCCGGCTCGTGGGCCAATAGAGGTAACACCCTCTGGATGGCAGCCTGGCAAGCCAACTCTCAAGCCGGGGCCGGCCCTGGTAGGTAAAGTCTGGGAGGTATGGCAACCGGAGATGGCGTTCTGATGAAAATCGCGATCACAACCTCTACCGGGAATCTAGAAGCACCGTTTGACCCTCGTTTTGGGCGGGGAGGATACTTCGTCATCTTCGACAGCGAAACAGAAGAATGGGAAGCCTATCCCAACCCTGCTCTCAACGCTAGCGGCGGCGCAGGTGTTCAGGCGGCTCAATTCATCGCCGGGCATGGAGTGCAGGCCGCCATCAGCGGCGATTTTGGCCCCAATGCCTACAACGCGCTGGCGGCGGCCGGCATCCAGATGTTCCTGGCACCAGCCAGTGAAGTCCTAACTGCGCGCGAACTGCTGGCCCGCCACAGGGAGGGCCAATTGAAGCAAGTGACAACCCCTACCACCCCCGGCCACCACACTCCGCGCGGCCGAGGAGGAAGAGGACGCTAATGCGCATTGCCGTCGCCAGCGGCAAGGGTGGCACGGGCAAGACGACGGTCGCTACCAGCCTGGCCCTTTCGCTTGGTCTCGCCAAGACGCTGTTTTTAGATTGCGATGTAGAAGCACCCAATGCCCACATCTTCCTCAGTCCCAGTTTCGAGTGGCAGGAAGAGGTGGGCATCCTCATCCCGCAGGTGGATGAGAGCCGTTGCACCTTCTGCGGCCGCTGCGCCGAGGTGTGCCAGTTTCACGCCATTGCCGTCATCGGACAAAAAACATTGGTCTTTCCGGAACTGTGCCACGGCTGTGGGAGTTGCAGCCTCAATTGCCCGGAGCATGCGATCAGCGAAAGACTCGAGGTGATGGGTGTGCTGCAAGCCGGCCCTACACCTGCGAGCATCCACTTTGTCCGGGGCGTGCTGAACGTCGGTGAGCCAATGGCAGTGCCCATCATCCGCCAGCTCAAGCAATGGGTAACGGAAGGAGATGGGGATCACGAAGATAAGGCCTCAGGTTGGGAGACTGTCATCTTGGATGTACCACCCGGTACTTCTTGCCCGGTAGTCGAATCAGTACGCGGGTCGGACTTTGTCCTGCTCGTCACCGAGCCGACCCCTTTTGGCCTGCACGACCTGCGGTTAATGCTCGAAGTGGTACGTGAGCTAAACATTCCGGCAGGCGTGGTCATCAACCGCGATGGGATAGGTAATGCAGAGGTAGACCGGTTTTGCGTTGAGGTTGGCCTGCCAGTGTTGATGCGCATTCCGCTTGACCGGGAAATTGGCGAAGGCATTGCCCAGGGGAAGCCATTGGTGGCCGTCCGGCCTGAATACACAGCACACTTCCGCGAGCTCTATAGGCGCATCCAAGACATCGTGCAGAAGGTGAACCAATGAAGCAACTGGTCATCCTCAGCGGTAAAGGGGGCACCGGCAAGACCAGCGTGGCAGCCAGTTTTGCCCACATGGCTGCCGAAGGTGATCAACCTGTCCGCGCCATCCTGGCCGACGCCGATGTAGATGCCTCAAACCTGGAATTGGTGCTCAGCCCCAGGGTGCTGGAAGCACACGATTTTATGGGCGGCGGCGTGGCCATCATCGACCCAGACGCATGCGAGGGCTGTGAAGTCTGCGTCGAGGTGTGTCGCTTTGATGCGATTAGCCGGGTGGGCACAGGTGAGGGGTCACTATGGGTGGACTCTATCGCTTGCGACGGCTGTGCTGCCTGTGTATATCAATGCCCTACCCAAGCCATCCACATGGAGCAACAAATGGCTGGACAGTGGTTCCGCTCCAACAGCCGCTATGGCCCTCTCTTTCACGCAGCTTTGCGGCCGGCCCAGGAAAACTCAGGCAAGCTGGTGACGATGGTCAAGCAGCAAGCACGGTTGCTCGCCCTGGATGAGGGCTACGATTTGGTCATCGTGGATGGGCCGCCGGGCATCGGCTGCCCGGTCATCAGCGCGGCCTCCGGGGCTGACCTGGCTCTCATCGTGGCTGAACCGACGGCGGCCGGCATCCACGACCTGGAGCGGGTGCTGCAAACCACCGAGCACTTTAACCTGCCGGCCCTGGTCTGCATCAACAAGGCCGACCTGTATCCTGTGGGTGCGGGGAGCATCGAGGCATTTTGTCGCGAGCGGGGTATAGAGGTAGTGGGGCGCATCCCTTTCGATACAACCGTCACCCAGGCAATGGTCGAAGGTATGCCAGTGACGGCCTATGGCGATGGTCCAGTAGTGCAAGAACTGCGCCGTGTGTGGACGCATGTCTTAGCCGCATTAGATCAATAAGAGGGCATGATGATATGAATGAAAGCAAGCAAGCCCTGGAACGGGCCATCGCCGAACAATTGAAGAAAGTGATAGATCCGGAGACCGGCGCCGACGTATGGCGCATGCGCCTGGTGGATAATCTCGTGGTGGACGAAAACGGGCAGGTCAGTTATCGCTTCCGTCCCTCGTCGCCGTTATGCCCTATCGCTATACCTTTGGCGCAGATGATCAAGGCCGCCGTAAGCCAAGTGCCGGGAGTCACCGCCCAGACTATCGAGGTAACGAACTACGTCCAAGCCTCGCTATTGACCGAACTTCTGAATCATGAGTCGTAAGAGTCATGTGATGATTGAGCGAGTAGGCTGGTATTCCGTCGCCATCAACATTTTGTTGACACTACTGAACCTGGCTATCAGCCTGGCCTCGGGTAGCCTGGCAGTGGCCGCCGAGATGGTTCATTATATGGTGATCAAGGCCAGGCTGGGGCAGAGTGAACCATTGGTCTGAAGCGATGAAATCCTATTCAGTGATCACTGTTCTGTTGTTATCTCTGTTGTTGGGAGCATGCCAGCCCATGTCAAAGAT